>NZ_FOJJ01000040.1:0-137500 GCF_900111775.1 Desulfuromonas acetexigens
GCACCAGGCCCAGCGAAGAGGCCTGCACCGTGCCTTTCATGGAGCTAGGCCAACGCACCCCCGATTTCAGCTTTTTGCTGAAAAACCGTGTCAAGAACTTTTTTCACTGCCCTGCTGAATAGTTACAAAAATTTAAAAACATACCCACATCTTTCCAATGCGGGTACGCGATGGACATATTCTCACGGTTCAGGGTGCCATCCGCCAAAAAGTCGATGACAGCGTCCTGCTGAAAAAACGCGCCCCCCAACTCCTCGACGCCGCCATCATACCCCCCAGGAAATCTTGGCCAAAAGCCCGTCGGCAACAATTTTGTGAAGAAGGGTCCGAAACAACCGGAGGTTTTCTGATGGGGACCGAAGGTGACATAGGCCAACCCCGCCGCCCTTCCCGCGCCCGCAAAAATTTTCAGAACAGATCAAACACCTTGCTCAGCCTGATCTCGAAGCGATAGCCGTCCGAGGGGGTGCCCTTGGGGTTTTCGTACCAGCGGTAGACGGGGTAGGTGATCAGCACGCCCGCGTTGATCGCCGTCGGCTGGTGTTTGAAGGAAAGTTTCGGGCCGACGTACCATTCCCGCTTCGAGTCGTCCCGTCGCTGATTGTTCCGCTCGCTTTCGCCGTTCCACTCGAAGAGGGATTCCACCCCGACGTCGACATATTTGTTCAAGGCCCAGGTCCAGGCGGTGTTGCAGCGAAGGCGGTCGGGATTGCGGTAGTCGTGTTCCCCTTCGGTGAAGGTGAAGTAATGGAGTTCCTGGTCGAAGCGGTGGGAACGCAAAAAGCGTGTGAGCCCGAGACCGAAGCCCGCGCCCCAGGCGCGGTTACCGAGGGAATCGACGCTTTTGTCGCTGACGTTCGCCGTCGGCAGAACGGCGGCGGTATCCACGGCCAGGCTGAAGGGCGCCCCTTTACTCTGATCGAGAAGGACCGCATGCAGACAGAGGATGGCGTCGCCAACCGAACCCAGATCCTCGGAATCCCCGGTTTTGCGGTTCTTGCGTTCGATGTCGTAAAGGGTCACCGACGAACGGATGTCCAACCCCGGAGCGAGACCGTAGCGCAGCTTAATGACGCCGATGTGTTTGGTTAGCTTTCCGTTGCCGTTCAGTTTGTCACGGTGGTAGCGCACCCCGTCCGTCTCCATGTACCGATAATGCAAGGTCGTCACCAGCTTGCCCACGGGCAAACCGAGCCCGGCAGGACCGAAGGAGGCGGCCACCAGCCCGCCGGGGCGGGCATCGTTCTTGGCCGCCCCGACCGGAGTTCCGATCAGCGCCGCCAACATACACACCGTTAAAATCCACCCGGCTCTGCTCATGCCCATCCCCTTTTTCCGGTATCCAAAATCATGCCAGTATAACCCAGCCCTCCCCTTGCCGGCTTGTGATTTTCCCCGTTGACGGATCGATGCGGAGTTGTTAATCTGCCGGCCATGAAAACGCTGACCTTCGAAAACCTGAACAGCACGAAGAATTGGTGGCGCTGGGCCTCTTTTTAGCCGGTCCGCGCGTCGATCATATTGCATCATGCCGCGAACCGAACCAGGTCGCGGAACGAATGAACCAGCACCAGCCGCGGCCAAAAACCGCGGCTTTTTTTGTTGAAATCGTCTCTCGCCCGCTCCTTGCAGTCGCTAGAGCTCGGAGAGGGCACAGAGATAACCACAAAACAAGACTTTAAAAGACTTTCTCCGCGATCTCTGCGTGCTCTAGAGAGCGAAGCGAACGGGCGCGAGGCCGCTTTGACCAATCACCAACAACCAATCACTAATCACCAATTAAACAGAGGTAACGACATGCGCGTCTTATCCGGCATCCAGCCTTCGGGCTCCCTGCACCTGGGCAACTTCTTCGGCATGATGAAGAAGATGATCGAGCACCAGGAAAACCACGAACTCTTCTGCTTTATCGCCAACTACCACGCCATGACCTCGGTCTCCGACGGCAAGGCGTTGGCCAAGGGGACGCTGGAGGCGGCGGCCAACTTCCTGGCCCTGGGGATGGACCCAGAAAAGAGCATCTTCTGGGTGCAGTCGGACGTCCCCGAAGTGCAGGAGCTGACCTGGGCGCTCTCCAACTTCACGCCGATGGGCCTGCTGGAGCGCTGCCACAGCTTCAAGGACAAGACCTCCCGTGGCATCGCCGCCAACCACGGTCTCTTCGCCTATCCGGTGCTGATGGCGGCGGATATCCTGCTCTATCAGAGCGAGAAGGTGCCGGTAGGCAAGGATCAGAAACAGCACGTGGAAGTGACCCGCGATATCGCCATCAAGTTCAACAACGAGTATGGCGACATCTTCACCCTGCCGGAACCGGAGATCGACGAGGACGTCGCCACGGTGCCGGGGCTCGACGGGCAGAAGATGAGCAAGAGCTACGGCAACACCATCGACCTCTTTCAGGAGGAAAAGGCCCTGCGCAAGCAGATCATGCGCATCGTCACCGACCCGACCCCGGTGGAAGAGCCGAAAAATCCCGACACCTGCAACGTCTTCCAGATCTACCGGCTGTTCATGGACAAGGAGCAGGAAGCTGACCTTCGCCGCCGCTACGAAGCGGGGGGGATGGGCTACGGCGAGGTCAAGGAAGAGCTGTTCGTGACGGTGCGGGATTTCTTCGCCCCCTATGCCGAACGGCGCAAGGAACTGCTGGCCAACACCGATGAACTGCGGAGCATCCTCGCGCAAGGGGCGGAGAAGGCCCGCCACACGGCGCTGAAAACCCTGCGCAAGGTGCGCAAGAAAACCGGCCTGGCCTACTGAAATCCCCCGCCGCCCTTGAGACCGGGGTGAGCTCTGGCATAATGGGGAGGCGAGCGCGACGCGAAACGGAACTCACCGAGAAAGGGAGGACACCATGGGCGTTGAGCGAAAATGGTTCTGTACCTGCGGCGGCACCCCGCTGGAACTGGAAATCCCGACCACTCCGGTCAGCGAAGATGAAGTCGACGAACCGGTCTGCCGGCGCTGCGGCGCGAGTCCCTCCTCCGATCCCCGCAAAACCCTCTACTACCAGGATGTCGAAACGCGGGAGGACTGAGTCTTCAGTCCTCCCGCTGCCGGGTAAAGAAAACGAAAGCCATGGCCGGACGCTTGCTCCCCTCGCGCATGGCAAACTGCATGCCGTCGTAGCGCCAGCCTTCGGCGACCCAGCGATTGAGAATAGCTTCCAGATTCTCGTCGGTGACCACCGACTCTTCGATGACCTTGTATTCGAGTGTCGCCATACCCATTCCCTCCCTGTCCGGTTCCCGGACTTATCTTATCGCGAAAGCCCCTCTCCCAGGCAACCCCTTCCGTCCTCCCTCCGCCCGCATTCGGTAAAAATTCTGCCGAAACAGCCCTTTATCCCCCCAAAAGAATAAGAGCGACGGAGCAGGAACGCCTTTTCGTAACGCCTTTTTAAAAAATTAACAGTTTGTTTTTCAACCTGAAAAATTTCTCTATAGCGCAGAAAACTCGCCCATCGGCCTGGGATAAAGTGCGATATTTCAAAAAAATTTATATTGACATGATTTTATAACGACGTATTATAGCGCGGACCGAAACACCCAATGGATGGCAAAATCTACCAAGGGATGACGAAAAAATCCATACTTATCAAAAAATGTTTGATCATAGGTAATTCCGCTGCCCTCCCCCGCCCTCGGGGAGGGCATATCGGCCAAAAAAGGAGGTGAAATCAAGCAGCAAAACCGGCAGCGGATCCCTTACCTCTATCTGCAAACCCTCGAAAGCAGTCGGGGCCCTCGAACCAAAACCACCCGACTTTTCCTCATCGTTTCAAAAAGGAGTAACCATGGGACACGGACCAGCAGTCAAACTCGGCAAAGACAACGCCTCGGCCTACAAAACCCGCCTGGGCGTGCAAATGTTCATCTTCTACACCCTCTTTTACGCAGGCTTCATGCTCATCAACACGGTCAAACCCTCACTCATGGAAATGACCATCGGCGGCGTCAACCTGGCGATCATCTACGGCCTCGGCCTGATCGTCTGTGCCTTCATCCTGGCCATGATCTACAACCGTCTCTGCACCGCGGCAGAGACGCGCATGAATAAATAAGGGGGATTTAACCAATGATCTACGCACAGTCTCCGTTGGCTATCGCCCTCTTTCTCGGTTTCGTTCTCTTTGTCGTTGGCCTCTCCTTCTACCTGGGGCGCCGCACCACCTCGTCAGCCGGCTACTATGCCGCCGGCGGCAACATCCACTGGTTCACCAATGGTATAGCCTTCGCCGGCGACTACCTCTCGGCCGCGTCGTTCCTCGGCATCTGCGGCATGATCGCCACCGCCGGTTATGATGGCTGGATGTACGCCATCGGTTACCTGGCGGGTTGGATGGTCGCCCTCTTCCTGGTCGCGGAGCCGATGAAGCGCCTGGGTAAATACACCTTTACCGACGCCCTCGACTCCAAATTCAACAGCAAGGGCATCCAGCTGATGGCCGCCATCAGCACCCTGATCGTCTCGGTCTTCTACCTGATTCCGCAGATGGTCGGTGCCGGCACCCTGGTGACCCCGCTCCTCGGCCTGCCCCATGCCGCCGGCGTCATCATCGTCGGCGTGGTCGTGACCATCATCGTCGCCACCGCCGGTATGGCCTCGACCACCTACGTGCAGTTCATGAAGGGCGGTCTGCTGATTATCTTCTCCACCATCCTGGTCATCGCCGTCCTCACTCGCGGCCTCTCCACCGCTCCCGACCAGGGCGGCGACAAGCCTTACCACAACTTCGTCACCCTGCAGGCGACGATGACCGAAAGCGGCAGCCTGGAAGTTTCCGAGGCTGGCTACGCCCCTGCCGCCGACTGGAATTCTTCGGCCCTGCGCGAAGCCGGTTTCGTTAAATTGACCAAGGACGGCATCCCCAGCATCTGGGTAATGAAAGAGACCAGCGCCGGCACCTTCGAACTGGAGGAAACCCTCTACAAGGCGACCCTCGCCAATGGTGAAACCTCCTACAACGGCGGCACTGCCGAAGAAGGCAAGTTCTTCCCCGTCGGCCACATGAAGGAAATCAACTACAAAGGTGAAACCGTCGCCGAGACCGGCGCCATCGGCCCCTTCGCCTTCCTCAAAACCATGCAGAACAGCACCGTCGTTCTCTGGGGATCGAAGATCATCAAGGACGCCGGCGACACCTACACCATCTATTACCAGAAGCCGACTCCCGGCAGCCAGGTGCTGCGCCCGGGCCTGAAGTTCAAGGTCGATAACGCCACCTTCTCCCAGAAATTCAACTTCATCTCGTTGATGCTGGCGCTCTTCTGCGGTACCGCCGCCCTGCCCCACATCCTGATCCGCTACTACACCGTGCCGAGCCAGGCTGCGGCCCGTAAGTCGACCATCGTCGCCATCGCCGCCATCGGCTTCTTCTACATCCTCACGGTCTTCATGGGCATCGGCGCCATGACCAACGGCGTCATCAACATCATGGACAACAACATGTCCGCCCCGCTGTTGGCTCTTTCCTTCGGCGTGGTACTCTTCGCGATCATCTCGTCCATCGCCTTCGCCACCGTCCTCGGCACCGTCTCCGGTCTGATCGTCGCCGCCTCCGGCGCTGTCGCCCACGACCTGATGGACAACTTCCTTGGCATGAAGATGACCGACACGGGCAAGGTTCTGGCGGGCAAGATCTCGGCCGTGGTCGTCGGCTGCATCGCCATCTACCTGGGCATCGTCTTCGAGGGGATGAACGTCTCCTTCCTCGTCGGCTGGGCCTTCGCCCTGGCGGCTTCCGCCAACCTGCCGGCGATCCTGATGCTGCTCTTCTGGAAGAAGACGACCGCCAAGGGTGTGGCCTGGTCGATCGGCGTCGGCCTGGTTTCGGCCATGGGCCTGATTCTCATCAGCCCTGACATGTACATCCGCTACGGCCTGCTCCCCAGCGACGCGCCGATCTCCTTCAACAGCCCGGCGGCGATTTCCATCCCCCTGAGCTTCCTTGCCCTGGTGATCGTCTCGCTGATGACCCAGAAGGACGTGGTCCCCGAAGAAGCGGCCGAAACCGCCTGATTTTAAATGGGGTTGTCAGCAACCCAGCGATTTGCCATACTGTGGGCCGCCCTCAAGGCGGCCCACTTTTTTTCGAGGATTGCCCATGAAACGTTTTCGCTTTACTCTGCTCGCCATCTGCCTGGTCCTCCTCTTTCTCGGTTGGACGGAGATTTCCTTCTTTCTGCGCAACCGCGCACCCCTGGCGGTGACCATCACCGAACTGGAACAAGGCGCCGAAACCCGGGAATGGCTCCATATCACCGGCGGCAGCCTCGATCTTCTCGGGGCAATTTCCACCTCGGGGAGCATCGAACTCGACGCCCTGCTCATTCCCTTAAAGAGCGACCCCGCCGCCCCTGGCTTTCAGGTGCTGGTCGAAACCCGCGACCCGGCCCTGCTCGACCTCTTCGGCACCTATCATTTCCGCCAGGATTCGGAAACGGAGCAACGGCGTTTTCTTGAAGAAAACCGTGAACGCTTCACCATCCGCCGCGACCTGACCGGCACCAAAGTCGGCGGCCTGATCGCCAGCGGCAACCGCGACAAGCTCGTGAAGTTGACCCAGGAACTCGGCACGCCCGTGGCGGAAAACATCCTTTTCGTTTCCGAGGGCAAAGAACCGGGCAAATGGCGGGGCTTCTTCTTTTTCGGCGTCGGACTCCTCGGGCTGCTCAAGGTTCTGCTCAAATGGCCTAAAGCGTCGCCCCCCGAATCGGTATGAGCGACGGCGCGCTGATCGACATTCGCCGCCTGGAAATTTTCTGCCGGGTCGTCGAACAGCAAAGCTTCACCAAGGCGGCAGAGGCGACCCTGCTGGCACAGCCGACGGTGAGCGAGCACATTCGTCTGCTGGAAGAATCCCTCGGCGAAAAGCTCCTCGACCGCCTCGGCCGCCAGGTTCTGCCCACCCCCGCCGGTGACATTCTCTACCGCTACGCCCGCCGCATGCTGCGACTGCGGGACGAAGCGGTGCAGGCCCTGGCCGACTTTCGCGGAAAACTCTCCGGCCATCTGACCATCGGTGCCAGCACCATCCCCGGGGCCTACCTGCTGCCGCCGCTGATCCGTCGTTTCAAGGAAGAGCATCCAGAGATCCGCCTGACCCTGCGTATCGCCGGCAGCGGCCGGATTCGCCAGGACCTGGCTCAGGGCGAGCTGGAATTGGCGATTATCGGCGACCAGGGCAGACATCCGGATCTGACGGCCCGGGAAATCTTCGCCGATGAACTGATCCTGGCGGCGCCCCCCGGCCACCCCCTGACCCGGCAGGAGAAAGTCGCCCCCGCCGACCTTTGCCGCCACCCTTTCCTGATGCGGGAAGAAGGTTCCGGCACCCGCGACGTCATGACCCGCGCCCTCGGCGAAGCGGGGTTCGACCCGGCGCGGCTCGACGTCGTCGCCGAGATGGGGAGCAGCGACGCCATCCGGCAGGGGATCAAAGCCGGGCTCGGCCTCTCCATCCTCTCCAACCTGGCAGTGGAAGAGGATCTGAAAAACGGCGCCCTGGTGCGGATTCCCCTAACCGGCGTGCCCATGACCCGCCCCTTTTATCTGGTTCAGCGCAAGAATCGCCAACTCACCCCCCTGGCGCAAACCTTCCTCGATTTCCTTCCGGCCCACCCCTAGAGCCCCACGCGTCGTCAGCCTCGCCCACATCGACAGAACGCCCCCGCAATAGCTTTTACCTATCGCAAGCATCATTTCTTTCACGATTTCCTATTTGCTTCCCGGCGCCGGTTCGGTTAGCGTTGCGCCCGTTCTCGATTCGACTTCATCCCGGGGAAACACCATGTCTTCATCCCGCTTGCCGGGCCTGGCCAATCTTCTCCTGCGCCTCTTTCTGGGGGGATTGTTCCTCTGGTCGGGGGTGGTCAAGCTGGCCGATCCAAAAGCCTTCGCTGCCGTTATCTCCCGCTACGACCTGGTGCCCGAACCCTTACTGCCGGTTGTCGCCATCGGCCTCCCTTTGCTTGAAGTGCTGGCGGGACTGGCGACGGCCCTGAATCGGCGCGGCGGACTGGAGGGGATCGTCGCCATGCTGCTCCTTTTCATCGCCGTCCTCTGGTTCGGCATCCTGCACAATCTCGACATCGACTGCGGCTGTTTTTCCAGCGCCGAACTGGGTGAACAGGACGGTCTGCGCGAAGCCTTCATCCGCGACTGGTTCTTGCTGGCTTTGGCCTTTTATCTGCTGTACGTCCGTTACCGGCACAGCCGGCCACGAACCCAACCCCATCCCAAGGAGACCAACATGAAAAAACTGGCTGCCATCCTCTTTCTCGCCGTCGCTCTCGGCGCTTCCGCCACCGCTCCCGCCCAGGCCGCCTGGGGCAAAAAGGAAGTGGAAACGGAAAAAATTGCCGCGACCTTCGCCCGTGAAGTCGCGCGCGGCGGCTACGGTATCGTCACCACCGATGAACTGAACGGCTGGGTCAAGGAAAACAAGGCGATGCTCATCATCGACACCATGCCCTTCGCCGACAGCTACGTGAAGCAGCACATACCCGGCGCGACGCAGTTCGAGTTCCCCATCCCGGAAATGACCGAGATCGACGAGGCGACCCAGGCCAAATTCCTGGAACTGCTCGGACCCGATCTGAATCGCCCTCTGGTCTTCTACTGCGGCTTCACCAAATGCACCCGCTCCCACAACGGCGCCCTGTGGGCGGTCAAACTCGGCTACACCAATGTCTACCGCTGCCCTGGCGGCATCAAGGCCTGGGACGAAGCGGGCTTCCCGGTGGCCAAGGGCGAAAAGTAGATCAACCCCTTTGCCCAACGCAAAAATCCCCTCCGGCCGGTGCCGCGAGGGGATTTTTGCGTTGAATCCATCGAGAAGGATTTTCAAAACTTGGCGTTGCCCGGGGTGCGCGGAAAAGGGATGACGTCGCGGATGTTTTCCATACCGGTCAGATACATGATCAGGCGCTCGAAGCCGAGACCGAAACCGGCGTGGGGACAACTCCCCCAGCGGCGGATGTCGAGGTACCAGGGGAGGCTTTCCGGCACGATCTTACACGCCGCCATGCGTTGCAACAGCACGTCGTGCCGGTCCTCCCGCTGGCTGCCACCGATGATCTCGCCAACCCGGGGAACGAGGAGGTCCATGGCCGCCACGGTCTTGCCGTCGTCATTGAGGCGCATGTAAAAAGCCTTGATCGCCGCCGGATAGTCGGTGACGAAGACCGGCCCGCCCACCACTTTTTCCGTCAGATAGCGCTCGTGTTCCGATTGCAGGTCGCAGCCCCACTCCACCGGAAATTCGAAGCTCTGGCCGGAGCTTTGCAGCCTCTCGACCGCTTCGCTGTAACTGATGCGCTCGAAGCGGGCCGTGGCCAGGGCTTCGAGCTTGGCGAGCAGCCCCTTTTCGACCCGCTCGTCGAAAAAAGCAAGGTCTTCGCCGCATTCATTGAGGGCGAAGGTCACCAGGTAGCGGAGGAAATCCTCGGCCAGGGCGCAGTCGCCGGCGAGATCGCAGAAGGCCATCTCCGGCTCGATCATCCAGAATTCCGAAGCGTGGCGGCTGGTGTGGGAGTTTTCGGCACGAAAGGTCGGGCCGAAGGTGTAGATGTCGGCAAAGGCGGTGGCGAAGAGTTCCCCCTGCAACTGGCCGCTGACGGTCAATCCGGCCTTTTCGCCGAAGAAATCCTCGGCCCAGTCGACCTTCGCCTCCTTGACGGGTGGCTTCAGGGGATCGAGGGTGGTGACCCGGAACATCTCCCCGGCCCCTTCGCAGTCGTTGGCGGTGATGATCGGGGTGTGAACGTAGAGGAAGCCCCGTTCGCGGAAGAAGTTGTGGATGGCGAAAGAGAGGGCGCTGCGCACCCGAAAGACCGCGCCGAAGGTATTGGAGCGCGGGCGCAGGTGGGCGATGGTGCGCAGGTATTCGAGGCTGTGGCGCTTTTTCTGCAGAGGGTACTCTTCATCGGCATCGCCGAGGATCTCGACCCGCGCCGCCTTCACCTCCCAGCGCTGGCCGGACGCCGGCGACGGCACCAGCGTGCCGGCGACAGCGACGCAGGCGCCGGTGCCAAGGCGGGCGGCCTCTTCGAAACCAGCCATGGTTGGCTCCAGCACGATCTGGATGGAGGCAAAGCAGGAGCCGTCGTTGAGGGCGAGAAAAGCCACCTCCTTGCTCCGGCGTACCGTCCGCACCCAGCCCTTGACGCAGAGTTCGGAAACCTCCCGCTCGGCAGCCAGGGCGTCCTTAATCCGGGTCCGAGGCGGATATATCGTCGTCATTAGCCGACTCCTTTGCAGAAAAATCGCGGCAGAAAAAGCGGCCTCTCGCCCGCTCCTTACAGTCGCTAGAGCACGCGGAGAACACAGAGAACCCCGAAATTTCTGAAGATTTTCTCTGCGTCCTCTGCGTGCTCAAGAGAGCGAAGCGAACGGGAGCGAGGCCGCTTTTGCCCTTATCAGTTATGCTCCCGCGTCTTGTGGAACTTCACCTCCGGCCACTGCTCGGCGACGTGGCCGAGG
The DNA here is from genome assembly GCF_900111775.1 of Desulfuromonas acetexigens. NCBI lineage: Bacteria > Pseudomonadati > Thermodesulfobacteriota > Desulfuromonadia > Desulfuromonadales > Trichloromonadaceae > Trichloromonas > Trichloromonas acetexigens. The sequence goes on from NZ_FOJJ01000040.1 coordinate 10,489, forward strand.
CGCCAATCGCTGGAGGCGAGGTAGGTCAGATTGCCTTCGGCGTCGAGGGCCAGGCTGCCCTGGTTTTTCTTCTCGAACTCGGCCAGCTTCTTCTTGTCTGCGCACTCGATCCAGCGAGCGGTGGCGTATTCGATCCCTTCGTAGAGGGCGTCGACCCCGTATTCGTTTTTGAGACGCGAGACGATGACATCGAACTGCAAGACGCCGACGGCGCCGAGGATGTAGTCGGAAGAGATTAACGGCCGGAAGAGCTGCACTGCCCCCTCCTCGGCGAGCTGCACCAGCCCCTTTTCCAGCTGCTTGACCTTGAGCGGATTCTTCAGCCGAACCCGACGGAAATGTTCCGGGGCGAAGCTGGGGATGCCGGTGAACTTGAGGGGTTCCTTGTCGGTGAAGGTGTCGCCGATCTTGATGGTGCCGTGGTTATGCACGCCGATGATGTCGCCGGGGTAGGCCTCCTCGACATTGCTGCGGTCCTGGGCCATGAAGATGGTGGCGTTAGAGACGTTGATATCCTTGCCGATGCGGTGGTGGCGCATCTTCATCCCCCGGGTGAATTTGCCGGAGCAGATGCGCATGAAAGCGATGCGGTCGCGATGCATCGGGTCCATGTTCGCCTGGATCTTGAAGACGAAACCGGAAAAGGCCTCTTCGTAGGGGGAAACTTCGCGGGTGGTCGTCTGCCGGGCGCTGGGACCCGGAGCCAGCTCGACGAAGGCGTCGAGCAGTTCGCGCACGCCAAAGTTGTTGATGGCACTGCCGAAGAAGACCGGGGTCTGGTTGCCCTTCAGGTACTCTTCCAGTTCGAAGGGATTGGCCGCCCCTTCAAGCAGCTCGATGTCGTGACGCAACTCTTCGGCCTGGCTGCCGAGCAGCTGATCCAACTGGGGATCGCTCAGGTCGGTGATGCGCAAAAGGTCGCTGCCGCGGGTTTCCTTCCCGGGAGAGAAAAGGAGCAACTCCTTGCGGTAGAGGTTGTAGGTCCCCTTGAAGCGCTTGCCCATGCCGATAGGCCAGGAGAGGGGCGCGCATTCGACCTGCAGAGTTTCCTCGATGTCGGCGAGCAGATCGAGGGGTTCGAGCCCCTCCCGGTCGAGCTTGTTGATGAAGGTGATGATGGGGGTGTTGCGCATGCGGCAGACTTCCATCAGCTTGCGGGTCTGGGTTTCGACCCCCTTGGCGCTGTCGATGACCATCAGCGCCGAGTCGACGGCGGTCAGCACCCGGTAGGTGTCCTCGGAGAAATCCTGGTGGCCGGGGGTATCGAGGAGGTTGACCTCGTAATCGCGGTAGTTGAATTTCATCACCGAGCTGGTAACCGAAATACCGCGCTCCTGCTCCATCGCCATCCAGTCGCTGGTGGCGTGGCGGGCGGCCTTGCGCGCCTTGACCGCCCCGGCCATCTGGATGGCGCCGCCGAAAAGGAGCAGTTTTTCCGTGAGGGTGGTTTTCCCGGCGTCGGGGTGACTGATAATGCCGAAGGTGCGACGGCAATCGACTTCCTGCTGGTTGTATTTCTGCAAAACGTACTCCATGAACAAAGGTGAAACGATCGGGACAAACAAAAAGCGGGCCGCTAGGCAGCCCGTGCAGCGTGAAATAATACAACAAGCCGGGGCGCTCCGTCAATCGGCGAGATGGCCAAACCCTTCAGAAAACACGGAGATTGACGTTGACCACGGGGGGCGCGAAAGGTATCATTGACCACTCGAAAAACTCACCAAGGAGGTCGGCATGGCGGAATTTACTACCCAGGAATTCTATGAACGGTTGGCCGGCATCCGCCTGCGCCGAAAGTTCCTCTGGTCGGTCTTTTTCAGCTACATCCCGGTTATCTGGATCGCCCTGAAGATCGGCGGCGACGGGCTGGCCATCGGCGTCGGCATATTCTGGCTGATCCTCGCCTCCATCGGCGGGGTGATGGTCAGCTTCAGCCTCTGTCCGCGCTGCGGTAACCGCTTTCACATGAAGGGGCTCTCCACCTCCTGGGGCAGCCACTGCGTCCACTGCAAACTGAGCCTGAAGGAACGGTCGTGAGGGGTAAGAGATGATGAGTGAAGGGTAAAGACCTTCTCCTCACCCCTCACACTTCACTCCTAACGCCTCACCTTCCCTCTCCATAACGAGTCCCAGCCATGCCCATTCCCCGCTCCAGCGGCGTTCTGCTTCACCCCACTTCCCTGCCCGGCCGCTTCGGTCTCGGTGACCTCGGCGGAGAAGCCTTTGCTTTTGTCGATTTTCTTGCCGCCGCCGGGCAGAGCTGGTGGCAGATTCTGCCTCTCGGTCCCACCGGTTACGGCCATTCCCCCTACAGCGCCTACTCCGCCTTCGCCGGCAATCCCCTGCTGATCAGCCTGGAGCGGCTGGTGGAATGCGGCGAACTGGAGGCGGCCGACATCGGCGGTATCGCCATGGCCGAAGGGGTCGCCCATTTCGGCTTCGTCCAGGGGCTCAAGGAGCGCCTGCTGCGCAAGGCCGCCCGGACCTTCGCCGCCGAGGCCCCGAGACCCCGACGGGACGCCTTCGACCGCTTCTGTCTCGACCAGGCTTTCTGGCTCAACGATCACGCCATTTTCCAGGCTCTGCGCCGCCAGTTCAAGGATCAGTCCTGGAGCCGCTGGCCGGAAGGGATCCGCCGCCGCGAGCAGAGCGCCCTGCATCATTGGGGGTCGGAGCTGGCCGAGGCGATCCATGTCCACAAATATGCCCAGTTCGTCTTTTTCGAGCAGTGGCACATCCTCAAGGATTACGCCAACCGCAAGGGCGTCGGCCTGATCGGCGACATCCCCATCTTCGTCGCCTTCGATTCCGCCGACGTCTGGGCCAATCCTGAGCTTTTCCATCTCGATGCAACGGAGCAACCGACGGTCGTCGCCGGGGTGCCCCCCGACTACTTCAGCAAAACAGGCCAGCGCTGGGGCAATCCCCTCTATCGCTGGGAGCGGATGGTCGAGGACGACTTCGCCTGGTGGCTGACCCGTTTCCGGGCCAACCTCGCCCTCACCGACCTGGTGCGTATCGACCACTTTCGCGGTTTCGAGGCCTGCTGGACGATTCCCGCCGAGGAGCCGACCGCCGTCAACGGGAGTTGGGAGCCGGTGCCGGGGACGGCGCTCTTCAACCGACTGCGCCAGGAGTTGGGTGAAGATCTGCCGCTCATCGCCGAGGATCTCGGCATCATCACCCCCGAGGTGGAAGCGCTCCGCGACGGCTTTGGCCTGCCGGGAATGAAGATTCTGCACTTCGCCTTTGGCGGCGATGCCGACAACCCCTACCTGCCCCACAATCTGACCCGCGACTGCGTCGTCTACACCGGCACCCACGACAACGACACCAGTCTCGGCTGGTGGAAATCCCTCGCCAAGGCCGAACGGGACCGGGTGCGGGAGTACCTCGGCCACGGCGGGCGGGAGATGCCCTGGGATCTGATCCGCCTGGCCCAGGCGAGCGTCGCCCAACTCTGCATCCTCCCCCTGCAGGATCTTCTCGGTCTCGGCGCCGACGCCCGCATGAACACCCCCGGCCTGGCCACCGGCAACTGGGGCTGGCGCTACCGTCCCGGGGATCTCAAGCCGGAAATCGCCGAACGTCTTTCCCGGCTCGCCGCCGTCTACGGCCGCGTCCGTCGCCCGTTATCCTGATGGGTTGAGAGGATCGCACTTGATATCCGCCCAGGCCATGCATCTGACCAACCTGCTCTGCTTCGCTTTCTTCGCCAACCTGCCCCTGGGCTACCTGCGCGAATCGAGCCGCAAGTTCTCTCTGCGCTGGTTCGTCTACATCCACATCTCCATCCCTTTCATTCTGGCCATGCGCATCAGCTATGACTTCGGCTGGGAGGCCGTCCCTTTCACCTTGGCCTGCGCCCTGGCCGGGCAAATGCTGGGGGGGAGCATCAAGCGCAGGCGCCGGCCGTGAGTCGGGAAAGCCGCCCGCGCATGCGCCGGGCCGCCCGCATCGGCGCCCTGGTCGAGGATGTCCTTCACGCCCGGGGTTTCGAGGACAAGATCCGCGAATACCGCACCTGGCTGATCTGGGATGAAACCGTCGGCCCGCAAATCGCCGCCCGCGCCCGACCGGTGCGCATCCGCGACGGGGTGCTGGAAATCCGCGTCGACCAGCCGGTATGGATGCAACAGTTGCAGCTGATGAAGCCGATGCTCCTCGGCCGTCTCAATGACCGCCTGGGGGGCGCGGTGCTCCGCGACCTCTTCCTGCGCCAGGGGAAGAATGCGCCGGTCGTCCCCCCGCCCGTCCCTCCAGCCCCGCCCGCCTGGCTCAAGGTCGCGCTCGATGACAACGATCGGGCGGAGATCGAAGCCACCCTCGGCTCCCTTGACGATCCCGAACTGAAAGAACAACTGCGCCGCGTCCTCACCCGCCAGAAACAGCTCAGTAAAAGTAAAGGCGGTTCCTGAAGCGAACCGCCTGCCTTTGCTACCACTGCCCCCCCTCGAAGACGAAGAAAGGTAAGGAGTGAGGGGTAAGGGGTAAAGATCTTCTCCTCACACCTAACGCCTCACTCCTCACGGTTTCAAGCTATAACTCCTCGGCCATTTTCATGAAATGTTCCGCCTCCTGCTTGCGGCCGACCTTGGCGTAGCCGCCGGCGAGGTCGCGCAGGGCCAGGGCGACGGCGGTGCGATTTGCGCCGAGGTTGTCAAGAGGGAGGAAAATCTTTTCGGCGGCCGATTTCAAGGCCTGCATGTTTTCCCGCTGGAACCGGCCCAGGGTATTTTTCCCGATATTGTGCCGGGCGGAATATTCGAGAATCGACCGGTCGTCGGTGTTGAGCACCGTCCCCGCACTGAAGGTACGCAGCGCCTCCTCGGTAAAGAGGAAGTGTCCGGCCACCAACTCTCCCGGGCTCTCCACCTGGGCCAGCGTCAGGGCCGCGCCGATAGCCGGAACCGCCAGGCGTTGCGCCAGGCGCTGATAGTCCATGACCAGCGGTTGCCGCGAGCCGACCAGAATCAGGTCCGAGCCCGAGGTGTAAACGAGGGCGTGGGGAAAGACTTGGAGAAAGGTGCGGCAGGCGATACGCAGATTTTCCGTGGTGATGTCGTAGAGGCCGAGCCACTGGCAGAAAATGCCGTCCGCCGCCAGCCGCCGTGCCGCCAGCCGGTAAAAATCGAGAGTGAAGAGATTGGCATTGCCGGTCTGCCAGGGATTGGAGGGCTCGGAGACGATAACATCGTAACTTTGCCGTTCCGTGAGGAGCAGGTTGCGCCCATCCTCGACCAGCAGGCGCACCTTGGGATCATCCAGCACCCGGCCGTTGGCCTCGGCAAAATACGCCGAGGCTTTAACCACTTCCGGCGAAATCTCGACGCAGTCGATGGCCTCCGTCGGGTGGGCGGAAAGTCCGCGCAAGGAGATCCCCGTCCCCAGGCCGATGACCAACGCCCGCCGGGGCTGCGGATGAAGAAGCATGGGCAGGTGGCTGACCAGGAGCTGCGTCCCCATATCGCGCCCGGTGCCGCCGTCGGTCTTGCCGTTCACGGTAAAGAAACGCATCTGCCCATCCAGGCTTTCATGTACCGCCACGGTCGTGTCGGTCCCTTCGATGACGTCGATGATTCGCTCCTCGCTCAGCACCTTCTCCAGCCCGCCCATCTCCAGGTATTTTTCCGCGTAGCAATAAATGCCGCTGTTCATCCAGGCCGGATTCCAGGCGGCCGGCAACGCCACGGCGGAGAATCCCGCCAAGGCCAGGGCCGGTACCGCGAGACGCCCGGCGCGGCAGGCCCGGAAACGGACAAAGAGCGCCAGCCCGGAAAGGATATTGAGGGCGGCGAGCAGGCGGAAGCTGTTCTGGATGCCGAGCTGGGGAATGAGGACAAAGCCGGCGAGGAGACTGCCCAGGACCGCCCCCAGGGTGTTATGCAGCACGATCAGGCCGACGCCACGCCCGGTCTGCTCGGGGCCGGGGGCGAGCATGGCCACCGCCGCCGGCAGCAGGGAGCCGGAAAGGAGGGTCGGTACGCACATGACGGCAAAGGCGATGAGGAAATAGCCGAGGGTCAGAAACCACCAGTGCTCCCCCGCCAGATCGTGCGCGGCAAGAAAAACGTGGGCGAGGCGGTCATAGAAAGGGACGGTCAAAGCCACCGAGGCGCCCATGCCGACGGTAAGCAGGGCGAAGAGCGCGGGGATGTTCGTGGTTCGGCGAATCCGCCGGGCGTAGATGGCGCCGCCCAGGGCGATCCCCACCAGATAGGCGCTGAGCATGGTGGCGAAAGCGTAGCTGGTGTTGCCGAGGAAGAGGAGCAGCACCCGCGTCCAGAGGATTTCGTAAGCCAAACCGTAAGCGCCGATGAGCATGACGCTGACCAGCAGAAAGGCGAAACCGGTCAGCGGCTGCAGGGGCGTCTCCGGAGCCGGGGGAAGAGCGACCCCTTCCGCCCTCCGGCAGATTTTCCGTGCCAGCTGCCAGGCGAGAAGAGCAATGAGCCCATTGACCGCGACCCCGAGATACCCCGTCAAAGACAGACCAAAATACGGAATCAGCAGATAGCCCGCCCCGAAAGCGCCGAGGGTCGCCCCCAGGGTGTTGAGGGCGTAGAGCTTGCCGATTTCGCCGCTCAAGCGTCTTTTGACGAAAAAGCGGCACATGATCGGCAGGGTGCCGCCCATGCAGACCGCCGGCGGCAAGAGCAGCAGCGCCGCCAGGGTCAAATGCAGCAGGGTCGTCAAGCCGGGATGATCGGGCAAGGCCTGGCGCGAGCGGATGTAGACCGCCTCGACCAGATCGAGGGCTTGCGGAAAGGTCAGGGCGAAGAGAGCGATGCCCCCTTCGAGCAGGGCATAGACCAGCAGCAGGCGCCGGTTACGGTCGGCGTAACGACCCAGCAACAGACTGCCGCCGGCAAGCCCCGCCATGAAGGTGGCGGTCACCAGACTGACCACTTCGATGGTGGCGCCGAAGGTCAGAATCAGGTACTTGGTCCAGAGTACCTCGTAGACCAGGGCAACACAGCCGGAGAGGGCAAAGAGCGTATAAATCAGGCGTTTCTGACCAGGGGACAGGTCCATGGGATAACTCCCTAGCGAAAGAGAAAACCGCCTCATTTAAGCACGCAAATCTTTGTTTGACCAGACCAAAATACCGAATAAATTCATGGATCATTGCGTAGGTACGTTGGGCCTTTCGGAGGTTTCGGCCATCTCCTGCAGCCGCTGGGGCAACTCGGAATAATAGACCGGCGACCAGGGAAGTTTTTGCAGCCGTTGCAGAATTTCCCGGCTCTCCCGGCCGCGCCCCGCCTGGAGCAGCAGCCCGGCGCGATCCAGGGGGATGAAGGGATCGTCGGGGAAGGCCTTGGCCGCCAGATCGAGCATACGCAGGGCCTCCTCCGGCTGTTCCTTCTCCAAGGCCAGGGGAACGAGGTCGAGATATTCTCGGGCGTAGGCGGGATCGAGGGCGACGGCCCGTTCGAGTTCGGCGAGGGCGGCGCTTCCCTCGCGGAACTGGCGCAGAATCTGATAATAGGCGTAAGCCACGGAAGCGTTCTCGGGAGCCTTTTGCCGCATCTCTTCCAACAGTTCGCGAATCCACTCCTTCTGGAAGAAGTTGGCCAGGTAGAGGGAGCGGGAACGCTGATCCCAAAGTTCGGGCAGGGGCGAATCGAGCTGTTCCGGACGGCGAAACAGTTCCGCCAGGTCGCCGCCGATGAAGCGCGTCTCCAGGGGTAGGCCCCCGTCGAGATTGGAACGGGAAATCGTCACGGCCCCGGCCCTCACCCCCAACTCCCGCAACTGTTGCAGGGTCTGCCCGAGCAGGGGATAGAGGGGGGTTTTGATCTCCCCTTTATAAAGCGGGCGGAAATAGCTGAGGTCGATGTGCAGCACGACCGGCTCGGTGGGGGCTGTCAATGCCGTCAGCGGCACGATCCGTAGCGGCATTCCCTGCGCCGTGCCGCTTGCGCCCCCCGCTTCGAGTCGCAGCGCGGCAGCTTCCTCCTCGGTCAGCGCCCCGTACTCCCGCAACTGGGCGCGCAGGGTGTCGAGATTCATTTCCCCTTCCGCCGCCAGAGGCAACACCCAGATCAGACGACTGAAAAAATCGGCCCGCAAGGCGGCAGTCACGGTCATTTCCGGCAACAGCAGGGGATCGGGAACCCGTGCCGTCCCCCGTCGACGGAGTTCGTCCGGGCTCCCTTCCCGCGTCAGGCGCAGAATCTCATCGGCCAACGACGGCGGCAAGGGGCGCAACAACGGATCGTTGGCCAGCAGCAAGAGCGCCGGGCGCTCATCCCCCATCGGCCGCCAGAGGGCCAGGGTCTCGCTCGGCGACTCGACCAGCCGGGGTTCGGCGGGTTCTTTCAGCAGCGCGGTGAAGCTTCGCGGGGGGATTTCGGCAACGACGGCGGTATTCGTATCCGGAGCGGCGGATTCCTGCCGTTGCGGTTCGCAGGCGCATAGGCTCAATAGCAAGAAAAGCAGCAGAGGACGCATAATGACGAATCCTTTCCAAAATTGCCGTAGGATGCGGTGACGCAGGAACCGCATCATCATGAAGGCACCAGCATCCGCAAACCTTCGTCCTACCTGCCAACCGTAGCTTCCGCCCGCTCCAGACGCACCCCATGCACCCGACCGTCACGGGCGCCGAAGATAACCTGATCGCCGACCACCAGAGGCGGAGACTGAATGGCGCCGCCGACTGTCCAGTTCGCTACCTCCTCGCCGCTGTCGACGCCGATGAGGTGCAAAACGCCGTCGTTGTCGCCGACCAGCAACCGCCCGTCATGAAGGGTCGGGGTGGCGTAGACCGGGCCCAGCCCGGCGCGGCGCCAGATCACCGTCCCCGTGACGGCATTGAGCTTCCACAGGGTGCCGCCGGCGGTGGCCAGGTAGACCGCCCCGTCGGCAACCAGCGGCGCGGCGTAGTAGCAAGGCTCCCCCAGTTCCCGTCGCCAACGCAAATGACCGTCAGCGTCGTAGGCGCTCAGTCGACCTGCCCGCTCGACCACCAGCGGCCCGCCCTCCGCCAGCGCCGGGGTCGCGAGCAGCGGACTTCCGTGGTTCACCCGCCAGAGCAGGGTGCCGTCGAGGCCGACGGCGGCCAGGGTGCCGTCGCCGCTCGCCACATAAAGCCGCTCCCCGGCCACAGCGGGAGCGCAGCGCAACGGCCGACCGATCTCCCGCACCCAGCGCAACTCCCCGCTTTTGGCCGCCAGGGCATAGAGGGCGCCGTTCCAGGCCGGGACGAGGAGCAGATCGCCGACGCGCGTCAATCCGCCCTGGCGGTGATCATCGGCGGTCGACGGCGGATAGTCGAAGCGCCAGCGCACCTGGCCGTGGTCTCGGTCGAGGGCGACGACCTGCCGTCCCCAGGTCTGGACGTAGACGTTTTCCCCATCGAGAGCCGCGCCGCCGTCGATGACTTCCCCCAGGTCTTGCCGCCAGCGGAGGTTGCCCCGGCTATCGAGGGCGTAAAGGGTGCCGTCCCAGCCGCCGACGTAGAGTTCATCCCCGTCCTGGACCACCGGCGCATCGACGAAACCGCCCGTTTCCAAAGTCCAGGTTTCCTTGAAAATAAGGGCGTCGCGCGGACCGGTCCCTTCGATCCAGGCGGGCGCGGGGACAAGCGTCACCGTGCCGATGGCCGGATCCTGCTTGCGATCATAGATGGTCTGCGCCGCCTCTTCCGGATCGGCGGTTCCCCACCAGTTGTCGGGCAGATGCACATCGCCGGTGTAAAAATCGCCGAGGCGGAAGTTTTCGAGATTGCCGTAGAAATTGTTGTGCCGGATGTCGAGCGCGCGATCGTTCTCGAAGAGGAAGATCCCCGAGCCGTTGTGGCGGATGATGTTGCGGGTGATTTCCACCGTCGAGTTGCGGAAGTTGATCCCCTTCCCCTCGTTGTGCTCGATGAGGTTGTGGGCAAAGACGAAACGGGCCTGGCCGAGGCGGCTTCCGTCGATGTTGTGGCGGATGACGCAGTCTTCGACCCGGCCCTTGGTGAAGTGGGCGTGCAGAGTGTAGGCGGAATGGGCGATTTCGCAATGGCGCAGCACCGTCTCCCGGGAAAAATCGACACGGATTTCCAGCCAGTCGCCGGGCTGGGGCGCGGCCGCGGCACTGCGGAAACGGATCGGCGCGGCGCTCGTCCCCTCAGCCAGCAGGCGCCCCTCGACGATCAGCACGCCGTCGCCGAGTCCGTCGCGATCGTCGTCCCGGCGGACAAAGGCGATGTCCGTTCCCGGCTGGATGCGCAGCGTTGCCCCTTTGAAAACTTTGACGGAGCCGTCGATGACGACGGAACCGCACCATTCGGTGTCCTGATGAATTTCCAGATTGGCGAAGACCTGCGGCGGGGGCGAATGAGGCGGGCGGGATTGCGGGGCACAGGCACCGAAGAGCAGGATCAAAAGCAGAAGCAAGCGCACGGAGACCTCGCGAAAACTGGCGGAAAACCGTCGACAACAGGGAACCGGCGGGCGAAAGTTCATCAAAAACGAGGGGGTCAAATCCCCCCCCCGCCCCCCTTTTTCAAAGGGGGGGGAACCTCTTACCTCACGCAAACAGCTGATACAGCCAGCCGAGCAGCACCGAAACGGAAAGGCCCACGGCGAGAAAGGTCAGCACCACCCGTTTGCGGAAGAGGCCGAAGAGGGCGATGAGCGCCGGGATGCTGGAGACCGGCCCGGCCATGAGCAGGGTAAAGGCGGCCCCGCGATCCATCCCCCGCTCCAGCAGGCCGTGGAGGATGGGGATGATGGGAATCTGGTTGGTCGGTAGCGGCAGGCCGACAACGGCGGCGACCAGCACTGAAAAGACGCTCTTCTGCCCGGCCAGCAGGGTAATCCAGGACATCGGCACCAACGTGACGATGAGGGCTTCGAGAACGATGGCCAAGAGCAGGAACTTGCCGACGAAGAGGCCGGCGTCGAGGGTGCGGTCGAGGATGAAACGCAGCTTGCTCGCCCGGGGGACAATGCGCATGGTCTTGACCTCGATGCCGGCGGCGGCGCCGATCTCGGCGGCCGGGGCGAGGCTGCCGTCATCGCGGTAGATCGGTTTAAGGCGCACCAGATTCCCGGCGAGCCACCCCTGGTTCACCAGCGCCTGGGTGACAAAGCCGGCGGCCAGGCCGAGGACGGCGGCGCCGACGACCTTGAGCACGGCGAACTCCATCCCCAGGCCACGGTAGGTCAGCAGCAACGCGTCCGGCCCCATCACCGGCGAGGTGGTAAGCAGGGCCATGAGCGGCGCGATGGGGGTACCCATCAGCGCCAGGGAAATGACGATGGGCAGGATGCCGCAGGCGCACAGAGGGGAAACCATGCCGACGGCTACCGCCAGGACGATGCCGTAAGCCCCGGCGCGGTTGATGGAATCGCGGATACGCAGATCGAGACGGTAGCCCTTGATCAACCCGACCAGGACGATGGAGAGGAGAAAAAACCACCACATGCGGGTGATTTCTTCCCAGATGACGGTGAGGATCTGTAACAGAATGGAATCGGGCATCGGGCTCAGCGCTCCAGCAGGGTGACGGGATCGAGCTCGGTCGGGGCAATTTCCAGCAGCACCTCATCGGGGAGCGTCCAGAGCTGTTCCAGTACCTTATCGAGCACTTGGTTCACTTCCGACTGCCGCGCCGCCAGGGTGGTGGGGTCGAGCCCGGCGCGGTCGCGGTCGAGGGCATCGTCGAGACGGCGGTACTCCCCGGCGATGGCCAACGCCTCCGGGCGCAAGGCGACGCGAACGCCCCGGCCGTTGCGGTCATCGAACAGATCGAGCACATGCCGCCCCTCGTCGACTACCCGTATTTCATGGCAGCCGGTGGCGACGCGAATGCCGTCAAGGGCGCAGGTGTCGATATGGTAGACCGCCCGCCGCCGCAGGGAATCGACATGCGCCGTCGCCGCCCGACCGAGTCGCCCGCCGAGGGTGCTCATCGGGCAACGATGCCCGTGAAGGGCATAGATATCCGCGAAAAATTCCCGGCCTATCGACATCTCACTTTCCCGCCCACCCGATTCATCATTCATCATTCATCATTCATCATTCATCATTCAAAACTCGTAGTGATGCGGACAGTCCTGCTCGCGGATTTCAAAATATTTAGCCGTCATGTCCGGAGTCAGAAACTGACGAACCTCCTTCAGCGCCCGGGTGAAATGCTCCTGGGTGACCACCGCGGAATCTTCCTTGATGGCGTTGACCGTGGCCCGCTTGCAGAGGCTCTCGATATCCCAGCCGACGTAGCCCTCGGCTCGCTCCGCCAACTCGCGCCGATCGATACCGGGAGCGAGATTGGGCATTTTATCCATGTAGATATTGAGCATGCCGAGGCGGTCGATGGCAGTGGGGGGATGAACGAAGACCTTGCGGTTGAACCGTTTTTTCTCTTTGATCAACGCCTGATCGACGGTGTCGATGCGGTAGCAGGAGCCGAGGAGCATGACGTTCGGCACCTGATTGATGCGGTCGATCTGCTCGATGAAGAGGCGGTTCAGTTCCTTGTCGGCAAAGGTCGGCGGGATCGCCCGCAGGTTGCCGGGGCTCCACTCGTAATCGCAGCCGGCTCGGGGGCAGAGCCATTCGCAGTCGGAGACGAAGAGGACACAGGGAGCCTCGTGCACGGCGCAGTCGAAGGCCTCGACCAGTTCCGGCCCCTTGCCGAGCATCTCCTGGCCGGAGATGTAGACAAAGGAAACCCCCGCCTCCTTGGCACAGGCTTCGGCGAGCATGGTGATGCCGGTGCCCAAGGGCCCCCACATCATCACCCCGGCGGGAATGCCGAGGTTGTGCAGCTTGAGCATTTCCGGCTTTTTCAGCGGCAGGCAGACCATCTCCTTGAGGGTCTCCTTGACGTCGGCATAGCCGCCGATGTCGTCCCAGCCGAGGACCGGGTCACGCACTTCGTAAAAAATATTGGTCAGTTTGCGATGCATCGAACAAATCTCCTGTCTTGGTTACCCTGCGGTCCTTGTCGCCCAGAGCCCACATTTTGAGCAACAACCATGCCACCTTGACGCTTCAATCCCGCCATTATATGCTCTTCGCACCTTTCACCCCCAGCGCCGGGAGGGACCGATGAGCCAATACATCCTCGCCATCGACCAGGGAACGACGGGCACCACCGCCCTGCTCATCGACCGCGACCTTCAGGTGCGCGGCAAGACGACCGTCGACTTTCCCCAACACTACCCCCAACCGGGCTGGGTCGAGCACGATCCAGAGGAAATCTGGTTTTCCGTCATCCAGGCGATTCGCCGGGTGCTGGGGCAAAGCGGAATCGGCGGGACAGAGATCGCCGCCATCGGCATCACCAACCAGCGGGAAACCACCCTGCTCTGGGAGCGGGACAGCGGCCGACCGGCGCATAACGCCATCGTCTGGCAATGCCGGCGCAGCGCCGAAATCTGCCGGGAACTGAAGGAACGCGGGCTTGAGCCGCTCTTTCGCGAAAAGACCGGGCTGGTTCTCGACCCCTACTTTTCCGGCACCAAGCTCGCCTGGATGCTGCGCCGCTTTCCCGAACTGCGACGGCAGGCCGATAGCGGCCGGCTCGCCTTCGGCACCGTCGACAGCTTCCTCGCCTGGCGCCTGAGCGGCGGTGCCTGCCATCTCACCGACGTTTCCAACGCCTCGCGCACGTTGCTGATGAATCTGCACACCCTAGCCTGGGACGAGGAACTGCTGGGGATTCTCGACATCCCCCCGCGACTGCTCCCGGAAATCCGCCCTTCCGCCGACATCCACGGTCATACCCGGGGGCTCGACGTCCTTCCCGACGGCATCCCCATCGCCGGCATCGCCGGGGACCAGCAGTCGGCCCTTTTCGGCCAGCTCTGCTTCGAGACGGGGGAGGCCAAATGCACCTACGGCACCGGCGCCTTTCTGCTGGAAAACACCGGCAACCGGCCGGTCGTGAGCCGCAACGGCCTGCTCACCACCGTCGCCTGGCAGATCGGGGAGGAGGCTCGTTACGCCCTGGAAGGAAGCGCCTTCATCGCCGGCGCGGCGGTGCAATGGCTACGGGACGGCCTGGGCCTGATCCAGAACGCGGCGGAGATCGAACCTTTGGCCGCCTCGGTGCCGGACAGCGCCGGACTGGTCTTCGTCCCCGCCCTCACCGGCCTCGGCGCCCCGCACTGGAAGAGCGAGGTGCGCGGCGTCATCCACGGCATCACCCGGGGGACGACCTCCGCCCATCTGGCCCGCGCCACCCTCGAAGGGATCGCCCTGCAGATCCACGATCTGGTCCGGGCCATGAGCGAGGATCTCGGCCACCCTCTGCGCCACCTCAAAGTCGACGGCGGCGCCGCCGGCAACAATCTGCTCATGCAGTTGCAGGCCGATCTGCTTGAAACGCCGGTCATCCGCCCGGCCCTGCTCGACACCACCGCCCTCGGCGCGGCCTTCCTCGCCGGGCTGGCGGTCGGCTTCTGGCCCGACCCCGAAGCCCTGAAACAAAGCCGGCAGGAAGAAAGACCCTTCCTGCCGACCATGCCGGAATCGATGCGCACCGAGCTGCTAACGCGCTGGAACCGGGTTATTCAGGGGCTGTAGGGCAGCCACGGGGGGACTGTCCCTACAGGTCGTTGAGCAACCGGTAAATTTTCTGCTCCAGCTCCCAGATGCCGGCGGCGCGGTCGGCAGCGCCCTGTTCTTCCAGCAGAAGGCGGGCGCGATCGAGCTGATTGTGGGCTTTCAGCAGCACCGGGGTCAGATCGGCCTCCAGACGAATACGGGGAATTTCTCCCACCGCCTCGTAGAGTTCCGAAATCCCTTCCGTCGCCCTGCGGACCTCCCGCAGCTCCCGCCCTTCCTCTTCGCCGGACGCGCCGGTCATCTCCGCCAACACGGCCTGGACATCTACCACCAATTCTCTATAACGATCGGAAATGCTCATCGACTATGCTCCTTAGCTGACCTTCCGGAGTCCGCTGATTCCGGGTTGCAAGGGCACCATACTAGTTAAATCCCCCCGGGAAAACAACGAAAACCTTCCACCGGAAAACCGTTGACTCGGCTTTGCGCTTCTGTTAGCGTGCGAAGCACAATTTGTAACGCCCTAGGGGAGTGAACCACTGAGAGTCCTGGCAACAGGATGACCCTTTGAACCTGATCCGGATTATACCGGCGTAGGGAAGCGGCGCCCACCGAGAGAGCAATCTCCCGGCCAAGGCCGCTTTCATCGAGCGGCTTTTTTACGTTATGCAGATTGAAATCAACGAACGCCCCACCGAGATCGCCGCCGGCACCACCCTGGCGCAACTGCGGGATGCCGTCAAGCCCGAGGCCGACCTCTGCATCCGCAACGGCCATCCGGAAAGGGAGGACGTCTCTTTGGCCCCCGGCGACCGCGTGGTCTTCATCCGCCGCGGGGAAATTCCCGCCGCCGAAGACCTGGAAGCCTTGCTCGCCGCCCGCCACACCCCCGGCGTCCATGCCCGGATCAAGAGTGCGACGGTCGGCATCGCCGGTTGCGGCGGCCTCGGCTCGGCCATCGCCGTAGCTCTGGCCCGCACTGGCGTGGGGCATCTGATTCTCGCCGACTTCGATGTGGTCGAGCCCTCCAACCTCAACCGTCAGCAGTATTTCGTCGACCAAATCGGCCTGCCCAAGGTTCTGGCTTTGCGCGACAACCTTACGCGGATCAACCCCTACGTCCGGGTCACGGCCCACAACGAACGACTGACGCCGGAGAACATTCCCGCCCGCTTCGCCGCAGTGGATGTCTTGGTCGAAGCCTTCGACGCCGCCGACCAGAAAGCGATGCTTGCCCAAGTTTTTCTGAGCAAGGTGCCGGGCAAGCCACTGGTCATGGGCTCGGGGATGGCCGGTTTCGGCCCGTCCAACACCATCCTTACCCGCCGCGCTGCCGCCAACCTCTACCTGATCGGCGACGGCGAAACCGCCGCCCGCCCCGGCGAAGGGCTGATGGCGCCGCGGGTCGGCATCGCCGCCCATCACCAGGCCAACGCCGTGCTGCGTCTGCTGCTCGGCGAAGAACCGGCCTGAAACAAGGAAAACCATCATGAACATCACCCTCAACGGCAAGCCCCGCTCGCTCGACAACATTTCCACCGTCGCCGCCCTCCTCGACAGTCTGAACCTGGATCCGAACCGGGTCGCGGTCGAACACAACCGGGTCGTGCTCCTGATGGGGAATTTTGCCGCCACCCCTTTGCGCGATGGCGACGTGCTGGAAATCGTTCAGTTCGTCGGCGGCGGGTAAGTATCGGCAACTCGAGCAAAACAGATTAGGGCGAACACAAGGTTCGCCCCCACATGAGGATAAAGACAATGGATGAACTGATTATCGCCGGGCGCAAATTCAACTCGCGCCTGCTGGTCGGCACCGGCAAATTCGCCTCCAACGAACTGATGGCCCTAGCCATGGAGCAATCGGGCTGCGAAATCGTCACCGTCGCTCTGCGCCGGGTCGACATCGACAATCCCGGGGATGCCATGCTCAAGCACATCGACCCGAAAAAATACCTGTTGCTGCCCAATACCAGCGGCGCCCGGGATGCCGAGGAGGCCGTGCGCCTGGCGCGACTGGCCCGGGCCGCCGGCTGCGAGCCCTGGATCAAGCTGGAGGTCACCCCCGACCCCTACTATCTGCTCCCCGACCCCATCGAAACCCTGAAGGCGGCGGAAATCCTGGTCAAGGAGGGCTTCACCGTCCTTCCCTACATCAACGCCGACCCGGTGCTAGCCAAGCGCCTGCAGGAAGTCGGCACCGCCACCGTCATGCCCCTGGGCGCGCCGATCGGTACCAACAAGGGGGTGCGCACCGCCGACAGCATCGCCATCATCATCGAGCAGGCGATCGTCCCGGTAGTGGTCGACGCCGGTCTCGGTGCCCCCTCCCACGCCGCCCTGGCCATGGAAATGGGGGCCGACGCGGTCCTGGTCAACACCGCCCTGGCGGTAACGCCCAATCCCGGGAAGATGGCGGCGGCCTTCAAAAAAGGCGTGGAAGCCGGACGCGAAGCCTTCCTCGCCGGTCTCGGCGAACAGCGTCAGAAAGCCGAAGCCTCGAGCCCGCTGACCGGGTTTCTGCGGGAGTAAACATAGGCGTCTCTCGCCCGTTCGCTGCGCTCACTAGAGTTCGCAGAGAGCGCAGAGTAAAAACAAGACCTTAAAGCTTTAGGGTTTTCTCTGTGTCCTCTGCGAGCTCTAGCGACTGTAAGGAGCGGGCGCGAGGCCGATTTTAAGGTGTTAAACAAAATGACATTTCTCGACATTATCAACCAGTATGATCCCCAGCAGGTGCGCGAAAGCATCGAGGCCAAGACCTCTAGCGACGTGGAGCGGGCGCTGGCGGCGGAGCGGTTGCGGCCCGACGATTTGCAGGCGCTGCTGTCGCCGGCCGCCGCCGGCTATCTCGAAGAGATGGCGGCCCGCGCCAACCGGCTGACCTTGCAGCGCTTCGGGAAAAACATCCTGATGTACGCCCCGCTGTACATCTCCAACCTCTGCACCAACGGCTGCCGCTACTGCGGTTTTTCCGCCAGCAACCAGGTGCCGCGCCGCACCCTGAGCCTCGACGAGGTCTGGACCGAGGCCAAGGTGCTGTACGATCTCGGTTTCCGCCATATCCTGCTGGTCACCGGCGAATCGCCGAAGGCGGTGGACAACGACTACCTGGCCGCCTGCGTACGTCGCATTCAGCCGTTGTTCAGTTCGATTTCCATCGAGGTCTACCCGATGGAAACCGAAGGCTACCGGCAGATGGTCGAAGCGGGGGTCGACGGTCTGACCGTCTACCAGGAAACCTACGACCGCGCTCTGTACCAGGAAATGCACCCCTTCGGCAAGAAACGCGACTACGATTTTCGTCTGCTCACCCCCGAGCGCGGGGGAGCCGCCGGTCTGCGCCGCATCGGCCTCGGCTTTCTCCTCGGCCTCGGTGAGTTCCGCAGTGAAGCCTTCTTCCTCGGCCTGCACGCCCTGCACCTCTCCCGCCATTACTGGCGTACCCAGGTGAGCGTCTCCTTTCCCCGCATCCGCCCGGCGGACGGCGGTTTCCAGCCCCTGCACCCGGTCTCCGATCGCCACTTCGTCCAGCTGCTCTGCACCCTGCGCCTGCTCCTGCCCGACGCCGGGCTGGTCCTTTCCACCCGCGAGAGCGCGGCCCTGCGAAACAACCTGCTCCCCCTGGGGATCACCCAGATGAGCGCCGGTTCCTGCACCGCCCCCGGCGGCTATGCCGACAAGGATCTGAGCACCCAGCAGTTCGCCATCGACGACGACCGCAGCCCCGAGGAAGTCTGCCGGCTGATCCGTGCCAGCGGTTACGAGGCGGTGTGGAAGGATTGGGACGGCGCCTTTCTCGACCACAGCAAGGCGGTGTAGGGGCGGCCCCCTGTGGCCGCCCCCTCCCGCGGAAAACAATCAATCATGGCCAATCCCGTCGATTTCAACCTTTATCTGATCACCGATCGCCGCCAGGTTCCCGGCGGCGATCTGCTTTCCGCGGTGCGCGCCGCCCTGCGCGGCGGGGTGCGGGCCGTGCAGTTGCGGGAGAAGGATCTCACCGCCCGGGAGCTGCTTCCCCTGGCCCGCGAACTGCGGAGCCTGACCAGCGAATTCGGCGCGAAACTGCTGATCAACGACCGCATCGACCTGGCTCTGGCGGTGGCGGCCGACGGCGTCCATCTCGGCGGCCACTCCCTGCCCGTCGCCGAGGCCCGCGCCCTCCTCGGCCCAACGAAGCTGATCGGCCTCTCCACCCATCACCAAGAGGAAATCTCCCGCGCCGCTCGCGAAGGTGCCGATTTCGTCACCTTCGGCCCGGTCTGGTTCACTCCCTCCAAAGCCCCCTACGGCGCGCCGGTCGGTCTCGATGCCTTGCGCCAGGCCTGTGCCGACGCCCCCCTCCCCGTCTTCCCCCTCGGCGGCGTCAACGCCGCGCGCATCCCTGAACTGACTACCGCCGGCTGTTCTCGCGCTGCCTGCATCGGTGCCGTCCTCGCCGCCCCCGCGCCGGAAAACGCGGCCCGTGACCTGCTGCGGCTCATTTCTCCCGACTCACTTCAGTAACCACCAGCGGTGCCAAGCCGGGGAGCCGGAAGGCTCCTCCGGCCCCTACCTTCATGAATAGATTGCCATACACATGCGCCGTTTCCGAAGAATGTTATACTTGATCACGACTATCATCTTTCTTCCCTCTTGACGGGGTCGGTTCGACGAAGTTTACCGAATCGCGGCTCCAGGGTCGGTACATGAAAGAAACGGCGGGATTACTTCACGAGCGACTGCACACGGCCCTGCTTGAGTTGCTGGAGGCCTGGCCCCTGGCGATGATCGGTTTTGATTCCGAGGGCCACATCCTTCTCTGGAATCGTGCCGCTGAAAAAATGCTCGGCTGGCGTGCCGCGGAAGTTCTCGGGCGGACCGGCGCGGAACTGCACGGCGACTCTCACCATCATTACGATCAGGAGTTTTCCCGCGCCCTGACCGGCGAAACCTTGACCAACCAGGAAAAACGCCATCCCACCAAATCCGGCGGGCTGATCGATGTCAGCTGGTCGGCCTCCCCGCTGCCCGACGGCGACGGCAATGCCGCAGGCATCCTCGTTCTGATGGAAGACATCACCCGACGCAAGCAGCTGGAGTGGGCCTTGCTGGAATCGGAGCGCTTCTCTCGCGATATCGTCGATGCCCTGCCGCAGAATATCGCCATTCTCGATGAAGAAGGAACGATCATCGCCGTCAACAAGGCCTGGCGGGACTTCGCCGCCGCCCACAGCTCCCAGCCCGAGCGTCTGTGCGAAGGGGTCAACTACCTTCAGGTCTGTGACCGCGCCACCGGTCAGGGCGCCCAGGAGGCCGAAGCCTACTCGCAAGGCATCCGCGCCGTCATGAACGGTTCCCTCATCGAGTTCTCCCTCGAATATCCCTGTCACACTCCCGACCACCAGGGTTGGTTCAACGGTCGGGTCAGCCGTTTTTCCGGAGAAGGACCTGTTCGTATCGTGATTGCCCATGAAAATATCACCGAACTGAAGCTGGCCGAACAGGCCATTCAGCGCCTCGCCCAGTACGACCCCCTGACCGGCCTGCCCAATCGCATGCTTCTGCTCGACCGCCTCACCCAGGGCCTGATCGCCGCCAAACGGGATGATCTGCGTACTGCCGTCCTTTTTCTCGATCTCGACCGCTTCAAGCTCGTCAACGACAGCCTGGGGCATGCCGCCGGCGACAAATTGCTCAAGATCGTAGCCGAGCGTTTGCGAGAAACGGTGCGTAAAAGTGACACCGTTGCCCGCCTCGGCGGTGACGAGTTCGTCGTCCTGGTGCAACCGGCGCCCGCAACCAAGGGCTTGACGCAGATTGCCCGCAAGATCCTCCAGACCCTCTCCCGACCAGTCACCATCGAAGGACAGGAAATTTTCCCTTCGACCAGCATCGGCATCGCCCTCTTTCCCGATGACGGCAAGGAAGCGGACAGCCTGCTGCGTTGTGCCGACATGGCGATGTACCGGGCCAAGGAGGGGGGGCGCAACACCTATCATTTTTTCTCGGCGGAAATGCACCAGCAGGTGTTACAGCGCATCACCCTCGAACAAGGGCTGGTGCAAGCCCTGGAACGGGACGAGTTCCACCTCTGCTACCAGGAGCAGACCGAACTGCATTCCGGGAAAATCGTCGGCATGGAGGTCTTTCTGCGCTGGATGAATCCGGAACTGGGTCTGCTGCGTCCCGCCGATTTCCTCCCCTTGGCCGAGGAAACCGGGCTGATCCTGCCCATCGGCGAATGGGTGCTACGCAATGCCTGCACCCAACTCCGCGCCTGGCGGGAGGCGGGACTCCCCGCCCCCCGTGTAGCCGTCAACCTTTCCGGCCGGCAGCTCAAGCATTTCCGGCTCGTTGAAACGATTTGCCGGGTTCTCGACGAGACCGGTCTTTCCCCCCGGGATCTGGAAGTGGAGGTCACGGAAAATATCATCAGCAGCGATCTTCCTACCGCCGCCGAACGCTTCGAGGAGTTGAAACGCATCGGCATCTCCATCGCCATCGACGATTTCGGCACAGGGATCTCATCCCTGCGCAACCTGCAACGGCTGCCTATCGACCGGCTCAAGATCGATCACAGCTTCCTGCAGGGGCTGGCGACACAAAAGGACGCGGCCCCAATCATCAAAACGATCATCGGCATGGCCCACAACCTGGACTTACGCGTGATTGCCGAGGGGGTCGAAACCAACGATCAGCGCGATTTCCTCCACCAGCAGGGGTGCCACGAAGTGCAGGGCTACTATTTCAGCCGACCCGTTCCCGCCGAGGAGTTCCGCAAACTGCTCAATACCCTCTGAAAACCGGCGGATTTGCCATTGACAGCCCCACCTTATTGCAATATTGTAGCATCCATGAAAAATCATCAGACCCATTATGCTTATCTGAAAATCCAGGAACTGACCAAGGCCTGTCGACTTAACGGGCTCCCCGTAACCCCACAACGACAGGCGGTCCTCGAAGCCCTTGCCCGCCGTGACAATCATCCGAGCGCCGACGAACTCTTCGAGGACGTCAAGCTGCTGATCCCCGGGATTTCCCGGACGACGGTCTACCGGGTTCTCGAAACCCTGGTAAAAATTGGCGTGGCGCAAAAAATCAGTACCCACGAATCCCGCGCCCGTTTCGACGCCGACACCAGCCGCCACGCCCACCTCATCTGCGTCGGCTGCGGACTGCTCATCGATTTCGACGGTTTCGAAGACCGCGACCTGATGCAGACTCCCCGCGACAGCCATGGTTTTCGCCTGCTGAATTACTCCGTCCAATTCACCGGACTCTGTCCCGATTGCCTGAACGGCATGGCGCCGTCCCGGCCAACAGGAACCATCGTGCCCATGAACAATCACAAGGAGGAAAGATGAAAAAATGGCGTTGTGTTATCTGTGACTATATTCACGAAGGATCCGAGCCCCCCGATACTTGCCCTGAATGTGGCGCCGGGAAGGATAATTTCGAAGAAGTCGAAGAATAGCTTGTTTTAATTAAAAAAGGAGATGCGCATGTCATTCGTAACCATGGACGATATCATCAAATTCGCCGTGAAACAGGAAGAGGCGGCCTACAATCTTTACAAAAATGCCGCGGCGATTTCCAAAAGCATCTCGGCCAAGAAAATGTTCGAGGAAATGGCTCGCGAGGAAGCGGGGCACAAGGAAGTCTTCGGCAAGATGAGTGTGGAAAAGGCCGAACATTACAAAAAGATCAAAATTTCCGACCTGAAGATCAGCCAGTACCTGGCCGATGTTCCCCTCAAACCGGACATGACTTATCAGGAAATCCTCATCTACGCCATGAAGGCCGAGGAAAACGCTTATCAGCTCTACACCAACGCGGCCGCTTCCGTCGAAGATCCGCAACTGCAAAAGGTGCTCAACGTCTTCGCCGACGTCGAAAAGGGGCATAAGATCAAGATCGAGAAGATCTACGACGAACATGTCCTTACGGAAAACTGACCCATTTCCCACGGGGGGAGCATGCCTCTAGGCTGCTCCCCCCGCGTTTTCCCGCCCCACTCCATCCTTCCCCGCTCCGCCCTCCTTGTCGTGATTCCCAAGGTTCATTCCACAACAGGATGAAAACGGATAAATATCATTGTTTTAATTTATATTTTTATCTGAATATAGGGATTGACTGGCCAATCTGGGCTGAGTTATAAAGATTAAAATATACGATGGGGAGGGGGATCTCTTCCCGCCAGGGAACGCGGCGGCGGCACAGCCCCCGCCCTAAACCACGGAGGAATGGATGAGGAACGTCAAATTGCCACACACCCTGCTACTGGCCCTGACTTTTGTTGCGGCGACTGCCACGGCGGCCTTTGCCACCGATCACAGCGAGTTTTTCGACAAGCCCTTCAAGAGCGGGCCGGAAGTGACGGCCAAATGCCTCGAGTGTCATGAAGATGCCGCCACCGAGGTGATGAAGTCGAGCCACTGGACCTGGTCGGCCCCCCAGGAAATCGACGGCAAAAAAGTCAATCGCGGCAAAACGAATGCGATCAACAATTTCTGCGTTTCAGTCAACGCCAACTGGCCGCGCTGCACCAGTTGTCACATCGGCTACGGCTGGAAAGACGCCTCTTTCGATTTCACCAAGGCCGAAAACATCGACTGCCTGGTCTGCCACGACACCACCGGTTCCTATAAAAAGACCGCGACCGGCGCCGGGCATCCCGATGAAGCTGTCGATCTGATGTATGTCGCCCGCAACGTCGGTGCACCCAAGCGGGAAAACTGCGGCAGCTGTCACTTCTTCGGCGGCGGCGGCGACGCCGTGAAGCACGGCGATCTCGATTCGAGCATGGAATATCCCGAGAAGTCCGTGGATGTGCACATGGCCGCCGACGGCAACGATTTCACCTGCCAGACCTGCCATGAGACCTCCGGGCATCACATCACCGGCAACGCCATGGTCGTCTCCCCGGGCAACGCGTCGCACATCGGCTGCGAAAAATGCCACACCGAAGCGCCGCACAAGGAAAGCGTCCTCAACCAGCACGGCGCGGCAGTCGCCTGCCAGACCTGCCATATTCCCGTCTTCGCCAAGGAAGAGGCGACGAAAACGTCCTGGGACTGGTCGACGGCGGGGAAGGATTTCAAGGAAGAGAAGGACGAGTACGGCCGCTCGACCTACACCAAGGCCAAAGGGCATTTCACCTGGGGCAAGAAGATCGTTCCCACCTATGCCTGGTATAACGGTTCGGCCGGCGCCTACCTCCTTGGCGACAAAATGGATCCTAGCAAGGAAACCTTGCTGAGCTACCCGAAAGGGGAGATCACCGACGCCAAGGCGAAGATCTTCCCGTTCAAGGTCCATACCGGTAAGCAGCCCTACGATAAAAAGCACAACATCCTGATTACCCCCAAGGTCTTCGGCGACGACGGTTTCTGGAAGACCTACGATTGGGACCAGGCCGCCAAACTCGGCATGGCCGCGAGCAATCTCCCCTTCAGCGGGGACATCGGCTTCGCCGAAACCAAGATGTACTGGGCCATCAACCACATGGTTTCGCCCAAGGAAGAGGCACTCGGTTGCCTCGACTGCCACGGCGACCAGGCACGCATGGACTGGAAGGCTCTGGGCTACGAAGGCGACCCCCTGCGCACCGGCAAAAGCCGCGCGGAGAAGTAACGCCGTCGAAAAATCCGGCTTGCAGACAAAAAAACGGCCTCCCGAAATGGGGGGCCGTTTTTTTGTGCCGGGAAAAAACCAAGCGAAGTTACAAAAGGGCGTCGATGGCGGCAAAGTCGATCTCCGTTTCGGAGAGGGATTTGATCAGATCGATCTTTTCCCGGTCTTCGACGGTAATCTTGGAAACGTCGCTGGTGACCCGCAGAAAGGCCTCGGAGTTGGTCATCTCCGTGCGAATGTAGGGGACATGGCTGTCGTCGAGAATCTTCTGGGTGATCGCCTGCACCGGCGCCAGCCCGGGGATGACCAGACCGGCGATCTTTTTGCGGTACTCGGGCAGCTTGTAGAGCGAGGCGAGCATCACCATTAGTTCATCGCGGGAGCTGTTGACCATCACCAGACTCGAATCCTTGAGCAGATCGGCGACGCGCTGGGCTGAGGCGGCGCCCAACTGCACATGGTGGGCGATACGGGTCGCCTCACGCAGATCACCGCGCAAGGGGGCGTCAAGAATCTTGGCGATGCGCAACAAGGTCGGGTTGGCGAGCACCGGCGAATAGTTGAAGCCGCCGTCGACACGGAAGGGCTGGGGGCCGAAAGCACGGCGCAGGTAATCGAGGCTGGATTGGCGCTTGCTCGGAATGAGCTTGTTGAGCAGCACCAGCTTGACCTCCACCTGCTCCTGGCGGAAGAGAGCCAGGTTGAGGCTCACCGAGTCAAAGGTATTACCGATACCGCCGCCGGCGATAATCATCACCGGCGCCTGTACCTCCTTGGCGATACGGGCGTTGCTCATGCCGATCACCGAACCGACGCCGCTGTGTCCGGAGCCTTCGATTACCAGAAAATCGCAGCGCTTTTCCAACTCCGCCACGGCGTTGCGAATATCGGCGAGGAAAGCATCGGCGGAGAGTTCCCCATCGAGAACGCGGCGGGTCGAATCGCCGTGCAACACCACCGGCGACATGAAATCGAGATCATCGGTCAACTCGAAAACCCCGGCCATCAGCGCGGCATCCTTGTCCATGGTCCGCCCCTGAAAGACCGTCGGCTTGGGACCGAAGGGCTTGATGAAGCCGACCTTCCCGTATTTCTGTTTCGCCAGATGGATAAGGGAAATGCTGGTGGTGGTCTTGCCTGAATTCTGTCCGGTCGAAGCGATAAAGATTTTCTTGGCCATAAAAGCGATCCTTTGGGATATCGACAGGGTTAATTCAATAACATCGGTTCACTGTGCGAACCTTCCGGCCTTAAAAACCCATAGAGTATACCCGATATAACCCCAGAAACGGAAAAAGACACCCGCGAAGGTGTCTTTTGTAGTTTCCAGCCTGATTCAGCTGGTAGGCACGGGCGGGATTGAACCGCCGACCCCTACCGTGTCAAGGTAGTGCTCTCCCACTGAGCTACGTGCCTGTTCCAACTGTAAAGGCGGCCTTTATATCGAAGACGGCAGCGCCTGTCAACTCTTTTCTGACGCGACCGCGGCGAGCTCATTAATCCGCCGTTCCGCCGAGAGTCCGCAGAAAAATCCGGTCCTCCTGCGAAATTTCGGTAAACATGATGCCCATGCCGGGGACCGTCTGGGCTTCGCTTTCCTTTGTCCCCGACAGCGACCATACGACCCGGGCCTTGACCTTTATTTCCCGCGACCTCGGTCCCAGGATCGTCATCGAGAAAAGTTGGCCCAATTCCAGGGGCGGGTCGAGACAGATAAAGAGCCCCGAGGGGGAGGCATTGCCCGTCACCCCCTGGCGGGTGCCGGTACGCGTCTCGATCGAAACCGGCCAGTGGACGTCACCGCGAGGAAACTTCCGCGCATCCTTCACCGAGGCCTCCGCCGTGCGCCGTGCGGCCTTCCGCCGCTGCAGGGCCAGCCACACAAGCAAAACCACGCCCCAGAAAACCGGAAGAATCCAAACGAAATCGAGCATAACAACTCACAAAATAATGTTTTAAACCGACCCCAATGGCCGTTTATACAACAGCCGGACGATCGGCGCAAAGGGTTAAATCGCCCTCAAGCAAAGTCAGCAGGATAAATGCAAAAAGCGGAACACCCTGTGGGAGCTCCGCCCTTTTTGCTGCCAATATTTCCACCGGGGAATTACGCCCGCGAGACGAAACGCCCTTCACGGGTATCGACCTTGATGCGTTCCCCGGTTTCGAGGTAGCCCGGTACCTGAATACGCAGACCGGTTTCGAGCAGGGCTTCCTTGGTCTGGGCGGTGGCGGTGGCGTTTTTGATCGCCGGGGCGGTTTCGGTGACGTTCAGTTCCACGATCATCGGCGGATCGATGCTCACCACCCGCCCCTGAAAGACGCCGAGTTGCACATCGGCCCCTTCGAGCAGATAGCCCTGAATCGGCTCGAACAGTTCCTCGCCGATCTCGTACTGCTCGTAGTTTTCCAGATCCATAAAGACGCCGCCGTCGCCGGAAGGATAAAGGAACTGGCCCTTGCGCCGCTCGAAATCGGCCTCGTCGACCTTGTCGCCGGCCTTGAAGGTCTTCTCCAGCACCTGGGCGGTGAGCAGGTTGCGGTACTTGGCTTTGACCAGGGTGTTGCCGCCCCGGGCCGAGGGGGACTGGGTCGTGTAGTCGAGAATGAGGCAGGGGGCGTTGTCGAGCTGGATCACCAGTCCGCGCTTGAAATCGGCAGTCGTAAGCATGATGGGAAAATCTCCTTGACGAGGGGGCTTTATAAAAACGGGCGCAAGAAATTAGCACAAAATGGGGGAGAGAGACAATCGCCAATCGCGAATTTTTCCATGACAAAGGCCTTGCCCCTGTGCTTTAATATGCCCCTTTTGGCAACCAATCCCATTCTCACATAGAAGGAGCTCCACCATGTACACCTGCGCCGATCTGAAAAAAGGGCTTAAGCTGATGGTCGACGGCGAGCCTTACGTTATCACCCAATTCGACTTCACCAAGCCCGGCAAGGGGCAGGCTCTTTACAAGTGCAAGATGCGCAACATGATCACCGGCAACATCTACGACCGCACCTACCGCTCGGGCGAGAGCTTCGAGCCGGCGGCCCTGGAAGACCGAGAGATGCAATACCTCTACCAGGACGACAGCGGCTACGTCTTTATGGACACGAAGAATTACGAGCAGGTATCCCTGAGCGAAGAGACCCTGGGGGACGATCATTACTTTCTCAAAGACAATATGGAAGTGAAGATCCTGCTCTTCAACGGCCGGGGCATCGGCATCACCCTCCCCAACTTTGTCAACCTGCGCGTCACCCACGCCGATCCCTGGGTCAAAGGCGACACCGCCGCCGGCAACAACAAACCGGCGACCGTCGAGAGCGGCTACAACCTGGCCGTGCCCTCCTTCGTCGAAACTGACGACCTGATCCAGATCGACACCCGCACCGGCGAATACGTGACCCGGGTCAAGGAATAAGATGGAACCCAACTGGGCCCTGGCCAGAAAACGGCCCACCCTGGAAAAACGTGCCCGGATCGTGCAGACGATCCGGGCCTTTTTCGTGGCCGGGGATTTTCTCGAAGTGGAGACGCCGCACCGGATTCCCGGCAACGCCCCGGAGCTACACATCGACGCCTTGGCCTGCGACGACGGCTTTCTGCACACCAGCCCCGAACTGTGCATGAAGCGCCTGCTCGCCGCCGGCTACCCCCGCCTCTTCCAGATCTGTCGCTGCTGGCGCCAGGGGGAGCGAGGCCGCCGCCATCTCCCCGAATACACCATGCTCGAATGGTATCGCAGCGGCTGCGACTACCGGGCGCTGATGGACGATTGCGAAGCGCTCTTCGCCAGCCTCTGCCCGGAAGGGCAACTGGCCGGAATCGATCTGACCTCGCCCTGGGAGCGACTGACCGTCGCCGAGGCCTTCACCCGCTACGGTTCGCTGCCCCTGGACGAGGCCCTGGCGACGGAGCGTTTCGACGAAATCATCGCCCTCGAAATCGAACCGCGCTTAGGAACCGAACGCCCGACCTTCCTCCTCGACTATCCCGCGACCCACGCCGCCCTCGCCCGACGCAAGCCCGAGAATCCGCAACTGGCGGAGCGCTTCGAGCTCTATATCCAAGGGATGGAGCTGGCCAACGCCTTTTCTGAACTGACCGACCCCGACGAGCAGCGCCGCCGCTTCGAGCAGGAAGAAGCCGAGCGCCGCCGCCTCGGCAAAACCCCCTATCCCACCCCCGAAAAATTCCTCTCCGAACTCGCCCTCCTCCCCGAAGCCGCCGGCATTGCCCTCGGCGTCGACCGCCTGGTCATGCTCCTCACCGGCGCCCAAACCATCGACGAAGTCGTCGCCTTCACCCCGGAAGATCTGTAAATCTCCCCAAAGCCCCCCCGCGCCCCCTGAACGACTCAGGGCGAGACTCCCGCCTCGCCCTGCTCGTAACCCCTCGTTATCCCCGCACCTCCGGAAAGCGAATGCGCCCACCCTCCGGCGTGCGCACCCAGACTTCATCCCCCATCCGTTGCACATAGTCGGGGCAGACCGGCACCTTGCCCTTGCCGCCGGGCAGGTCGATGACGTACTGGGGGATGGCCAAACCCGAAAGGGTGCCGCGCAGCGATTCGAGGATGGCGACGCCGTCGGCGATGGCGGTACGGAAGTGGCCGGTGCCCCGGGTCAGATCCATATGATGGAGATAATAAGGTCGCACTCGGATTTTCAGCAGCCCGCGAAAGAGTTCGCGCAGCACTTCGGGGTCGTCGTTCACCCCCTTGAGCAGCACCGTCTGATTGCCGAGCTGCACCCCGGCGTCGGCGAGCCGGGCGCAGGCCTCGGCCGCCTCGGGGGTGATTTCCCGTGGATGGTTGAAGTGGGTATTGAGATAGAGGGGACAGCAGCACCGCAGCAGCGCACAGAGGCGCTCGGTGATGCGCTCCGGCAACATCACCGGCACCCGGCTGCCGATGCGAACCAGGTCGAGATGGGGGATACGGCTCAGGCCGTCGAGAATCTCCTTGAGCAGCAGATCGGACATCAGTAGCGGATCGCCGCCGGAGAGGATGACGTCGCGAATTTGCGGGGTGCGGGCAATATAGTCGAGCCCGGCGCGAACATCCCCCATGGTCACGCGCATCGTCGCGCAGCCGACCTTGCGCTTGCGGGTGCAGAAGCGGCAATAGCCGGCGCAGGTGCCGGAAACGAGAAAGAGGGCGCGATCGGGATAACGATGAACCAGATGGGGAACGGGGGAAAGGGATTCCTCGGCCAGGGGGTCTTCCGGTTGATCGAGATCGTCCAACTCCCGGGGATCGGGAACGCACTGCCGCCAGATCGGGTCGCCGACCGCGCGGATCAGGCGGAAATAATGGGGGGTGATGCGCATGGGGTAGCGCTCCACCACCAGGGCGAGAGTGGCGACATCCACAGGAAAATGGGCGGCCAACTGCTCGGGAGTGGTCAGGCTCTGCGCCAGATTTTTTTGCCAGTCTTCCATGAACGGATCAAACTTTCATGTAAGGGCGCAGCATGCTGCGCCCCTTGTGGAATGGGCCTCAATGTAACGATTCAAGAGGATTTCGCGGTAGGGGCGACCCATGGGTCGCCCGGGTTCAATATGCGTATCGCGTAGCCATGTAAGGGCGCAGCATGCTGCGCCCTTACGATTAAAATCGACCCACTATCACAACGCCCCTCAACCATTGAACAGAAAGGCATGGTTCGAGGTGAAGCCGGATGGAACGCGGTTGACGGCGGCGCGGATGATGGGCGAGCCGAGGAGCTGCCTGTGCAGGAAGCGCCGGGCTTCGCTCCGTCCCCAACCGGTGGATGAAACAAAGGAGCGATAGAGCCCCAAAGGGGCATCCTCGGCCAGTGGCGCCGAGGCGGCAATGCCGGCGGCGGCCGGGTCGGCAAGCAGCTGCGACTCGCGGGGGAGGTTCATGATCGCAATATTGAGATAGTCGATCATCTCCCCCTGCGCTTCGAGAAAATGCAGGGTCCGTTCCGCATCCTCTTCCGTCTCGCCGGGGGTGCCGAGCATGACATAGACGTAGGTGCGAATCCCCGCCCCATGAAGATTCTCCAGCATCCGCGCCACCTGTTCGACGCGGGTGCCCTTTTGCAGCCGGTCGAGCACCGCCTGCGAGCCGCTCTCCAGCCCCAGCTGCAGCATGCGGCAGCCGCTCACGGCCAGTTTTTGAACAAAATCGCGATCGAGCAGTTCCTGCTCGAAACGAACGAAGCCGTGCCAGCCGAGTCCGGCCATGGCCTGCGGCTGGGCGGCCAACTCCTGTAAGATACCGACTGGCAGGGCATTGTCGGTGAGATGAAAATGGTGGACGCCGTAGCGCGTGGCCAGCCCCCGCAGCAGTTTGACGAAGGCGCCGGGGTAAGCGCCGTAGGGGTGGGTCGGCGAGGCCGCTTCCGGGCAGAAGAGGCAGCGTCGCCAGTAGCAGCCTCGGCTGGCGCTCACCGGCAGCACCGGCACCGGGGAGAGATAGGCGGCGAGATCCGCGAAACTGAAATCGGGCG
Source organism: Desulfuromonas acetexigens (assembly GCF_900111775.1). Classification (NCBI taxonomy): domain Bacteria; kingdom Pseudomonadati; phylum Thermodesulfobacteriota; class Desulfuromonadia; order Desulfuromonadales; family Trichloromonadaceae; genus Trichloromonas; species Trichloromonas acetexigens. The sequence goes on from NZ_FOJJ01000040.1 coordinate 41,083, forward strand.
CGAAGGCGAGGGCCGCGCCATCTTCGAGAAAATAGTCCGCGCCGACCCGCCCTTCGGCGAGGGCGTTGAGACTCGCCTCGCCGGGGCCGAAAACGATGCGCGAAAAGGCGGAAAAACGGAGATTCTGTTCCCGGAGCAGGCTCCGCCAGGAACTGAACAGGCCGCCGCCGCCGACTACCGGAATGTCGGGGAAGACGCGACGCAACAATCCGGCCAGGGCGAAGGCCGGCAGCGCCTGATGCAGATAGTTGACGGAAATGGCGAGCAGACGCGGTGCCGCTGCGGAAATCCGGGGGAGGAGTACCTCCCGAAAATAGTCGTCAAAGAGCGTTCCGACCTCCCCCCGGGAGCCCCGCTCCAGATCGGCCGGGACGAACTCGGAAAGACCGCCGTGACGGTAATCGCCGAGGCTGTAACGCTCGTCGCCGGCGGCGCCGCGATAGGCCGAGAGGGCCCCATCGAGGTGGTGGACGGCACTTTGGTAGCGGTCAAAGAGGACGCAGGCGGCGGGGGAGCGAAGCAAGGCCAGGGAGCGAGCGGCATGCTTGACCGCCCGGCGCAACGCCGTCGGTGGGTTGGCTCCGGCGGCGCGGCGCAAGCGGTCTTCATCAAGCAGAAAAAGGCAGGCGTCGAGATTGGCGTCGATGGCGTCGGCCGTCAGGCCCTGGGAGCGCAGATGGCCGAGGAGCACCGCCAGTCCCAGGGGGGGCTCGCTGGGCTTGCCCGCCGGCGGGTTGATCAGCAGCACATCCACTTAGGACTTCGACATTCTCCCCGACAGACGCAGGGTCACCAGGGCCGGAATGAGCAGGAAGGCATCGCGCAGCAGGGCGATCCCGGCGGAGGTATGGCCTTGGCCGGGGTTGAAACAGCCGCAGTCGATATCGAGCCCCCGCGCCAGAACGGTGGTCAAGGCGACTATGAAGACCAGGGTCAGCCCGGTCAGAACCAGCGCCGCCGGCCGCACCTTACGGTTGCAGAGAAGAAGCAGCGCGGCCACCGTCTCCACGTAGGGGAGAGTCGCCGCCACCAGATAGTTCCAGGCATAGGGAAGGAGCTGATAATTGGCGACGTCACGGGCAAAGACGACGACATCGGCGGATTTGACGATGCCGGCATAGAGGTAGACCCCGCCCAGGGCCAATCGACAGAAGTGATAGAAATAGGTACCGGCGCGGCTCATGGCGCCTCCTTTTCCACCGGCAGCCCGGCATCCCGCCACTCGGGGAAGCCCCCTTCGTACACCCGCACGTCGAGGTAGCCTTCGGCCAGCAACCGTTCGCCGAGATCGAAGGAGTCGGGGCAGCCGAAACCGCTGCAATAGAGAATCAGTGTCGTATCTTTCGGCACCCGCTCGAGAAATTCCGGCAACATCTGCTCATATTCCCCAATGGGAAAGACGAAGGCTTTGGGCAGATGCCCTTCGGCGTACACTTCGGCGGCTCGGGCATCGACCGCCAAGGCGCCACCCGCCAGAAGTTCGCGGACTTCCTCCAACATCACCGGCAGGGGAAATGCCTGGAACTCCACGGTGGATTGCACCCCTTCGCCGCTGGAAGACGGCGCCGCGACTGTGCTCAGACGACCGGCAAAGGCATCCAGCACCACCCGTGCATTGAAGGAAAGGCCGAGCACCACGCCGATCGCGAAAATCACGCCGGCCTCAATTACCATGGTCCGGATTCCCGGGATCATAAACACCTCATTCGTCCGGGGACTCGATCATGCCGGGCGCAAGCGACCCAAGCATCTCGCGATAGTGCACCAGTTCCCGCTCCAGCCGAGCGATCCGCTGGGCGCTTTCGGCGACCACCAGATTCAGTTCCTCCAGCATCCGCCCCTGATGGGTGTAGCGGATTTCCAGTTCATCGACTCGTTGCCGCAATTCATCCATGTCCTATTCCTCGCTCCGCACGGTTGTTCTACGGATTTTCTTGATGGCGGCCTGGCGTTTTTTCCCCTCCAGCCGCCGTTCCCGGGAAGCCCGGGTCGGGTTGGTCGCCACCCGCTGTTTGCGCCGCCGGCGCAGGGCGAGCAACCGCTCGCGCAGGCGCGCCAGGGCGGTCTGGCGATTGGTCAGCTGCGAACGGGATTCCGTGGCGGTGACGATAATGCCGCTGGGCAGATGCTGGATACGCACCGCCGATTCGGTCTTGTTCTTCTTCTGTCCGCCCGGTCCGGAGGACTTGAAGTAGCTGATGACCAGATCTTTTTCCTCGTACACAGGGGTTTCGTCCGTCACTTCGACCCTCCCGCTGGCAATTTTTCGGGATCCATGCTAGAAGAAAAGACTTCACAGGACAAGCCTTCGTCGACTTTAACCGGCCCCCATCCCCTTTTCACGGAGACGCCATGAGCCATTTCGCCCTGACCATCATCGGCCGCGACCGCGCCGGCATCGTTTCGCAAGTCACCGAAATCCTCTACCATCTCGGCTGCAACATCGCCGACTCCAGCTCGTCGATCCTGGGCGGCCAGTTCTCCATGATCCTCATCATCTCCAATCCGGAGATCAAGGACAAGAGCGATTTTGGCGATGCCTTCGCCCCCCTGGAGGAGAGCGGGCTGTCGGTCTTCATCCGCGCCCTCAAGCCGGGCGGCGAACAGCGCCCACAACTGCCCGGCGAAATCTGCCTGATCTCCGTCTACGGCGCCGACAAACCGGGGATCGTCTACCGCGTCGCCAAGGAACTCGGCGACCGCCAGGTCAACATCACCGACCTCAACACCAAGCTGATCGGCACGGAAGCCCGTCCGGTCTACGTGATGATGCTCGAAGTGGTGCTGCCGGCCGACTTGGAAGAAGCTGAGCTGAAAGAGATCATGAACCGCCTGAAAGGGGAGCTGCACGTGGACATCTCGGTCCGCTCCATCACCCCGGTGGAGCTCTGATTCATGGCTGTACAAGAGATACTGACCTACCCCGATCCCCGGCTTAAAACCGTCTGCGCCCCCGTCGCGGAACTGGACGACGTGCAATCATTGATACAGGATCTCATCGACACCATGGTCGCTGCCGGTCACTCGGTGGGAGTGGCCGCGCCACAGATCGGCGACTGCCGCCGAGTGGTGGTGGTCGATGTCTCCCACAGCAAGCTCGGCAAGGAGAACAACCATGGCCTGATGGTCATGGTCAATCCGGAAATCCTCGAACGGGAAGGCTGCGAAACGATGCGCGAGGGGTGCATGAGCGTCCCCGACTTCACCGGCAACGTGACGCGCGCGCAGAATATCCTCGTCCAGTTCACCGACCGCGAGGGGCAGGACAAGGTGTTCCGCGCCAGCGGCTTCGAGGCGGTCGCCATCCAGCACGAACTCGATCACCTCGACGGCATGCTCTTTCTCGACCGCGTTTCCAACCTCAAGACCGACGTCTTCCGCCGCAAAAACCGCTGAGCCTCAGCATCACTTTCGCCGCAGCAGGGGCAGCACCTTGGCCGCCGCCTGGTTCGAAGCGTTGACGCAGTCGTTGAGGCCGACGCCGTAGAAGGAATTGCCGGTGAAGACCAGCCCCGGACAGGCGGCCAGGCGCTCGTCCAGCGCCGCCAGGCGCCGAGCGTGGCCGACGGTGTACTGGGGAATCGCCTGTTCGTGGCGGAAGATGCGCACGAAATCGGGCGCGACGGTGATCCCCATAATTTCCTTGAGATCGACCATCACCCGGGACTTGACCTCCTCCTCACTCAGGGCGATGGCGTTAGGATTGGTCGCCCCGCCCATCATCGAACGCAGCAGCACCTTGCCCGCCGGGGCCCGGTTGGGGAAGATGCTCGAATCCCAGAGGGTGCCGAGAATCGATTTGCCTTCCTTCTTGGGAATGAGATAGCCGAAACCATCGAGGTCGCGGGCGATCTTCTCCCGCTCGTAGCCGAAGCAGACCACGTTCATCGGCGCGTAGGGAATCGCCCGCAGGATCTCACTCATCCCCCCATCGAGTTCCTCCACCATCCCCGCCAGGGCATGGGCGGGGGCGGCGCTGACGACGATTTCCGCGTCGACGCTGCCACCATCGGCCAGCTTCAGTTCGAAGCCGTCGGCCTTTTTAACGATCGCAACCACCCCCGCGCCGGTACGGACCTCGCCGGCCAGAGCGGCGGCCGTGCGGTCGGTCAACTCCTGAATCCCGCCGGTGAAGGAGGTCAGTACCCCGCCGGGACCGGCCGCGCTCGCCACCACCTTCCCCGCCTTGCGTTCCTCCCGTTTCTTTTTGGCCATCTTGGCCATCGCCTTGAGCAGACCGCCGTATTCCCGCTCCAGCTGATAGATGCGGGGAAAGCAGCTTTTCAGACTCATCGTTTCCGGGTCGCCGGCGAAGATGCCGGAGACCATCGGCGCGATCAACTTGTCGAGGGCCTCGGCGCCGAGCCGACGGCGACCGAAGTCGGCGAGGGTCTCGTCGCTGTCGCCGGTGGCGGTGGGAACCAACAGCTCCCCGGCCAGACGCACTTTGCCGGGCCAGGAGATGAGCTTGGATTTCAGGAAGGAGGGGCCATTTTCCGGCAGCCGGTGCAGTTCGGCGCCCGAATAGATGAAGCGCTTGCGGGCGTTGTCGTCGGAGCGCAGCAGGCGCTCGCGGATGCCGAGCTTGTCGCACAGCTCCAGGGTCATCGGCTTGCTGTCGAGAAAGCCGTTGGGGCCCCACTCGCAGAGAAATCCCTCTTCCTGAATGCTCAACACCTTGCCGCCGGTGCGCTCTTTCTTTTCGAGCACCACCGTGCTCACTTCCAGACCTTCGGCCTGGGCTTCCTGTTCGATGGCATAGGCAACGGAAAGGCCGGAAATTCCGGCCCCGATAATCGCAACGCGGGTCATGTCGACGCTCCTCGGAAAAAGGCCGCCCTTCGTCCCCTCTCGGGATTCGGGAAGGCGGGTCAGGGATTGATGATGGGCATCGTCGGGTCGGCAAGGAGCTCGTTCTTCAGCCGACCGAATTCTTCGGGGCTGATCAGCCCCTGATCGAGCAGGCGCACCAGTTGGTCGAGACGACGCAGGCGCTGGGCTTCGGGATCTTCGAGCTGCATCACCGGCACCCGATCGAGCAGGATCGGTTCCGCCGGGTTGCCGCTCGCCACCGGCTGCCCCAGCCGCAACGAGGCGACGCCGCCGAAGAGCTTGACCTCCACCGCCCGATCACGAAAGACCGGATCGCTGAGGACCTCGCGGAGTTTTTCGGCGTTCTTGCGGAACTTGCGAAAAAAGAGGTAGCCGGAGAGGAGGATCAGGGCGAAGCCGCCGCCGAGAATCCAGGGCATGTATTCGACCACCCCCCGGAAAAAGACGACCGCCACCGCCACCAGCACCAGCAGCAACACATGCAGCAGCAGGACCAGGTAGGCGACCATGACCCCGCTGAACAAGCCCTTGTCTTCTTTCTTCTTTTCTGGCTTTTCACTCTTCATAAAAGTCGTTTTTCGGCTCCGTGAGCGGCCCGCTTGGGCCGGGTTAAAATCGCGCACCAGCATAACATCATTCCCGGGCATTCGCCAAGGTGTACTTGGTCTGCACCGGCGGTCTTGGCTATTGACGGCGGCGGAGGCAAGGCCTATAAAGAGTGGCCGAACACGGCTTTTCCTGAGGATTGCACTGCGTATGCTCTACACCCCCGCTTTCGTGGCCATGTTCCTGGCCAACTTTTGCACCGTCTCGAGCTTCGGCGCCTTCTATCTCTTCCCCCTCTTCATCACCGAGCATGGCGGCGACAAAAGCGACATCGGCCTGATCATGGGGGGCTTCGCCCTCGCCTCGGCCCTCTGCCGCCCCTGGGTGGCGGACATGATCGACCGACTGGGGCGCAAAAAGAGCTATCTCATCGGCTGCCTGATCATGGCCGTCATGCCCCTCTTCTATCTGACCTTCGCCGGAAATCTGGCGGGCTTCTACTTGCCGCTCCTCGTTGTGCGCATCGTCCACGGCGTCGGCCTGGCCATCTGCTTCACCGCCATCTTCACCTTCGTCGCCGACATCATCCCCCCGGGACGGCTCAACGAAGGGATCGGCATCTTCGGCGCCTCGGGGCTGATCGGTACGGCCATCGGCCCGCTGATCGGTGAAATCGTCCTGCGCCGCTACGGTTTCGACGCCTTCTTCATCGCCGCCGGCCTGCCCGCCCTGGTCGCCCTGCTCATCACCCTGAGCCTCGCCGATACCTACGCCCCTCGGGAAGAGCAACCCGGGCCCGGCTTCTTTACCCTGCTCGGGCGGCGCAAGCACCTCGCCATCGCCCTGCTCTCGCTGCTCTTCGGCTTCGGCCTGGCGGCCTCGGGCAACTTCGTCGCCCCCCTCGCCCAGGCGCGAAACCTGCCCCTCGTCTCCCTCTACTTCATCGCCTACTCGACTGCCGCCGTCCTCATCCGTCTGGTCGGGGGGCGTCTGGCGGACCGCATCGGCGAGGGTCGCATCCTTCCCTACGCCCTGGTGATCACCGCTGGCGGCCTGCTCGCCTTGATCTTCGTCGAAAGCGGTCCGGCCTTTTTCGCCGCCGGCTTTCTCGCCGGCGCCGGACACGGGCTGCTCTTTCCCACCCTCAACGCCCTGGCGCTGCGCGACGAACCGGCCCAGAATCGGGGCAAGATCACCGGCATCTTCACCGGCGGCATCGACACCGGCGCCTTCGCCGGGGCCGTGATTCTCGGTTACCTCGGCGAATGGGGCGGGCTCGAACTGATCTTCGCCATTGGCGGCGGCGCCCTCCTCTCGGGCCTGGCCTTGGCCCGCCCGAACCAGCAAAGGCGCGGCGCCCCTTGACGCGAGCCCGCGCCGTCACTATATTGTCAACGCATTTGCGCCCCAACCAGGAGAGAACCAATGGCCAAGGATTACTATGCCCAGCTCGGCGTGAAAAAAGACGCCTCAGCGGATGAGATCAAAAAAGCCTACCGCAAGCTGGCGCTGAAATATCACCCCGACAAAAACCCCGACGATAAAAAGGCCGAGGAAAAATTCAAGGAGATCACCGAGGCTTACGCCGTCCTCTCCGATCCCGAGAAGAAGCGCCAGTACGATCAGTTCGGCGAATCGGGCTTTCATCAGCGCTTCAGCCAGGAAGACATCTATCGAAACTTCGACGTGGGCGATCTCTTCCGGGAATTCGGCCTGGGGGATAACGACATCTTCGGCCACCTCTTCGGCGGTGGCGGTCGGCGCAGCACTTTCGGCGGCGGCACCTCCCGCAGCCGCGTGGTCAAGGGACAGGATTTCGTCATGCGCCTGCCCATCCCCTTCCGCCTCGCCGTCCTCGGCGGGGAGCGTCGCGTCGATTACCGCCGCGACGGCACGGTCGAGCAGCTACAAGTGCGGATTCCCGCCGGAGTCGAAAACGGCCAACGCCTGCGCGTCGCCGGCAAGGGGGGCAGCAGCCCCATGGGCGGCACGGCGGGCGACCTCTTTCTGGAAATCGAAGTCGAAGCCGATTCGGTCTTCAGCCGCGAGGGGGACAACCTGCACGTGCGCCTGGAAATCCCCTTCACCGGCGCCTGTCTCGGCACCACGGTGGACGTGCCGACCCTCGACGGTCCCAAACGCGTCAAAGTCCCCCCCGGCATCGCCGCCGGCGGCAAGATCCGCCTTGCCGGGTTCGGCGTCCCCCGCTCCAGCGGCGCCAAGGGCGACCTCTACGCCACCATCGACGTAACCGTCCCCAAACAGTTGACCGAAAAACAGAAAGAACTGCTCGAAGCCTTGAAAAAAGCCGGGCTGTAAACAACGAGGGGGGGGACGCAAGCGTCCCCCCTCTTTCGTCGGGCAACCAGGCGCCATCTGTCCGAGCGCCCACAACGGCTCCGACACCTCCCGCTCTCTACTTCCCCGCCCGGCATCTTGATCCCCGCCCATGATCGGCCCTTTCGCTCGCGCCGATCCCCACCCAACCTTATTCGCCAACAACAACGACAATAAATACTGTCTCAATAGTATTTATTGTCGTTCAAAACCCCTCAGGTCTTTTTATACTGCCCGGGCGATATTTAATGCTTGACGAACGTATCTCCATATCATAAATACTGCTTAAATAGTATTTTGATGGAGAGACAAATGCCCAAAACGATCAAGCCGATGCCTACTCCCGAGCAGAGCGGACCACTCGATGCCGAAACCCTGGGCAAGTTCATACGTGCCCGCCGGACCCAATCGGGGCTGGGAATACACGAAGCGGCGGCATTTTGCGGAGTCGCCGTCGATACCCTGACCAAGATCGAGACGGCCAGGGGCGACGTCAAGCTCTCCAGCATCCTGACGGTCTGCCGCATGCTCGGCATCCGTCTCATGGTTGAGCCCTGGGAGGGATAATGGCGCAGACCCTCTCCGTATTTCTGAATCGCGAGCCGCTCGGCCGGCTGACCCTTGAGGGAAAGGACGATCGCTACGGGCTGGAGTACGCCACGACTTGGCTCGACGGCCAGGGGTATGCCGTATCGCCGCACCTGCAACCGGGGGCGTGTGGATCCGAGCAGGTGAAGCGCTTTCTCGCCAACCTCTTGCCGGAAGGAAAGTGGCTGGAAGAACTTTCGGTCGACCACCAGATTTCGAAGGGCAATATCTTTGGCCTGATTGCCTTGCTTGGCGCGGAGACGACCGGCGCGCTGACTTTTCGCTATGACGGCGGCGAGAAACCTCGACCGACCGCATTCCGCAAAGTCGGCGCCGGGGAATTGACGGAGCGGATCGCTCAGCGCCAACATCTCTCCATCGCCACCTGGGACGGCAAACCCCGCCTTTCCATCGCCGGCGTACAGGACAAGCTGCCGATCCTGATCCGGCCCGACGGCAGCATGGGGTTCGGCGAGGGGGAGCTGGCATCGACGCATATCCTGAAGTTCGGTCGGCGGCCCGACATGCACATGATGATCAACGAGTTTCTCTGCATGAAACTGGCGGAACTGGTCAAGCTGCCGGTCGCCGGGGTCTCGCTCCGACGTTTCGGCGAACCGGTTCTGGTCGTCGAGCGGTTCGACCGGCGCCGGCTTGGGGACAGGGTCGACCGGCTGCATCTGATCGACGGCTGCCAGATGCTCGATCTGCCGCCGACCTACAAGTACGAACGCCCTTTCGGCAAGTCCGGCGAAGGAGCCCGCATCCGCACCGGCGCCAGTCTGCCGAAGCTCTTTGCCGCCTGTCGCGACTGCCGCGTTCCGGCCTTGGCCATCCGCGATCTGTTGAACTGGACGCTGTTCCAGTTGCTGATCGGCAACAGCGACGCGCACGGCAAGAACATTTCGTTCTTCGTCGGCAAGGCGGGGCTCGACCTGGCGCCGAGCTACGACCTGTTGAACATCGACATCTATGGGGATGAGTTCGAGCGGGACCTGGCCATGGCCGTCGGCGACGAGTTCAGCGCCGAGAAGGTTCTACCCTATGACCTGGCGGAATTCTGCGATACCTGCCGGCTGCCGCCGCGCCAGGTGGCGACCCGTCTGAAAAATCTCGGCACGGCGATCCTGAAGCGCATGGAAGATTTGCCGTTGGGGAATGATTGGAGCACGGAAGAAAAGGATTTTGCCCGAGAGCTGATCGAAAAGATCAAAGGGAATGCCGGACGTTTTCTGGAGATTGCCGAAGAGCTGCCGCAGGTCAGGCTTTGATTCGGGCGATTTTTCGTAAAAAAGACCTTGAATGTGCTGTCCCGGAAACTTATCAGGGTACGTTGTATGGCAAATCTCCCCCGGCCCCATAGCTCCTGGCCTGGCCACATTACGGCAAGATCGACAAGCCTAAATCTTTAAGAAACGCGTTGTGTTTGTCCCTTGCCATCTCGATTTTTTTGCCAGTGTGACCAGTTCGGCATTGACTGCCTGCAAGTCGATTTCCTCCTCCGGTTGCGCGGTGCTGATATAGCGCGAGATATTCAGGTTGTAGCCGTTGGTTTCGATCTCTTCCATCGACACGCGGCGAGCATACCGCGCTTCTTCGCGACGGAACTGGTAGGTGTCGAGGATCGTGTCGATGTGCTCCGGCAATAGACGGTTTTGCCGCTTGCCCTTCTCGAAATGCTCGGCGGCGTTGATGAAGAGCACGTCATCCGGCTTCTTGCACTTTTTCAGCACAAGAATGCAGACCGGAATGCCGGTGGAAAAGAAGAGGTTGGCGGGCAAACCGATCACCGTGTCGATATTGCCGTCTTTCAGCAGCTTGGTGCGGATGCGTTCTTCCGCGCCGCCTCGGAAGAGCACGCCGTGGGGCAGAATGATCGCCATGACCCCTTCGGGCTTCAGGTAATGAAAGCCGTGCAGCAAAAAGGCGAAATCGGCGGCTGACTTGGGCGCCAGGCCGTAATTCTTGAAGCGCATATCCTCACCCAGCGCCTCGCTCGGCTCCCAGCGGTAGCTGAAGGGAGGATTGGCGACCACCGCATCGAACTTCGGCATCCTGGCCGGGTTCATTTCGCGCAGCATGTCCCAGTCGTTGGTGAGCGTGTCGCCGTGATAAATCTCGAACTCGGAATCCTTCACCCCATGCAGCAGCATGTTCATGCGCGCCAGGTTGTAGGTGGTGATGTTCTTCTCCTGTCCGTAGATCTTGCCGATACCGTGCGGCCCCATGCGGTGGCGCACATTGAGCAGCAGCGAGCCCGAGCCGCAGGCAAAGTCGAAGACGCTCTCCAGTTGCTTTTTTTTGCCGGTGGCGGGTTCCTGGCTGTCCAGCGTGACGATGCCGGACAAGATGCTGGAAATCTGTTGCGGCGTGTAGAATTCGCCCGCTTTCTTGCCGGAACCGGCGGCAAACTGGCCGATCAGGTATTCATAGGCGTCGCCCAGGGTGTCCTTGTCGGTGGAAAACTGCGCCAGACCTTCGGCAATGGCCTTGATGATGGTGCAGAGTTTGGCATTGCGGGCCTCGTAGCCCTTGCCCAGCTTTTCCGAATTCAGATTGATCTCGGAGAACAGCCCGCCGAAGGTGCTGGCAAAGGATTCGTTCTCGATGTAGCTGAAACCCTTTTGCAGGGTACGCAGCAATTCCCCGTCCTGGGTGCGCGCCATCTCGGCGATGCTGCCCCAGAGATAGGCGGGCTGGATCACGTAATGCGTCTTGCGGCGCATCTGCTTTTCAAACTCGGCGGTGTCGTCCGGGTTCTGCCCGTACCAAACCGCCAGCGGCGTGCGGCGGTCGTTTGCTGCCAGCTTGGGGTAATCCGGCCCCAGCTCCTTTTGCGCCGCCGTCTCGTAGTTGTCGGACAGATAGCGCAGGAAGAGGAAGGAGAGCATGTAGTCGCGGAAGTCGTCCGCGTTCATCGCGCCGCGTAGTTGGTCGGCAATCCCCCAGAGGGTATTACCGAGTTGTTTTTGGTCTTGATCGGTCATGAAGTAGTTACCTGTTCTTGCGTTTCGGGAGTCAGCTCTGGATTGAAGGGATAGAACTCAAGAAAGTCAGCCAGTATTTTTTCAAAGTGCTCCTTGTTCTCCGGGAGCATTTCCACTGGGTCATAGAACGAATAATTGCCGTGGCTCAGGATGTTGACGAGCCTGCCGTAAAGGGTGTCATCCGGGTCATCATCCTGCTGCTTTATGCAGACCGTGAATTTCTTGTGGCCGTGGAAGATGGATGACTTTTCAAGCAGGCTACGCAGGGCATTGAAGTGATGCGTGTAGATTTCTCCAGACTCTTTTGCCCGCCAAATCTCCTGGAGCAGCGTCAGATGATGGAAGAAAGGCGTGTCGCCGGTATAAGAAAGATGGTACTGGCCGGTCTTTCGAGTATGCGACAGGAAGTGCGGGGCGAACTTCTTACGATCAATTTCGCGCAGCTCATTCCATAACACGTTAAAGAAAAGCGTGTGGTGAGATGAAATCACCGTTTTGATAGAGTGATCTTTTCGTTTCAGGAATTGCGTCAAATGATTGCCCACCGCAATGGCGTTGTGCTCGTCCAGCGAAGAGATAGGATCGTCGATGTAGATGTATTTAACCCACTGATAGGCTTCCGCGCCATCCATGGCGAGCTGTACGATGGCCAGAAAAAAGCACCAGATGAACAGGTTCTCTTCACCGCGAGACACCTTGATGTTTTCAAAGGTTTGCGTAGTTTCTCCCGCATGAACGTCACACGAGAACCGAATAGTCCAGTCATTGTAGTCGATACTGAAATCGAAATCGGCGTAACGGTGCAGGAAGGGGCGAATGCGGGTTTCCATCTCCAACGTTTCTAGTCCCGCGAAAAAACGGGAAGCTGCGTTCATTTTCAACACCCGCGCGCTGTCGCCGTCCAGATCATTGTCCCAAGTGAATAGGTCTTCGGTGAAGGCATTGAAGTAGAGCGTATCCCTTGCGTCGCCTTGCTTGCCGATGTCCTTGAAGGCCATCGAAAGGCGCGTTTTACCGGTGCCGTTGTAAGCGTAGAGCAGGATAAATTTTTTGCTTTCCAGCTCGTTCCGCAGGGACGCGGCCAGGGCGGGCAGATCGTCAAAATCTTGTGACACGGTCACGACATCTTCCCTTTGCGGTGCTTGATCCTGCTTTCCAGCGCCTTCAGCTCAGCTTCGTCCTGCGCATCGGCCGCTTGCGCCTCTTGGGCTTTGCGGCGCTGGTCGTAGTCCAGAAACATCGGGGTAATCTGCTGCTCCATCCGAGCATGGCTGACCGAGCCCGCGCCCGCCAGCAGGGGGAAACCGTTGGCGGCGATGATCTGCCCGACGTTCTCGCGCCAGAAGGCCATGTGGGTGATGGTCTGCCGCTTGGCGCGCAGCTCGGCGGTTTCCAGAAAGATCACCACCAGGCGATTGAGGGTGTCGATTTCTTCCTCGGTCAGGTAGTTCTTCGCCACCAGGATGTCCTGCTTGCGCACCTGGGCTCCTTTCCAGGCGAGCAAACCAAAATGGGCATCGTCAGGGTTGGCGCGGGCAAGAATGATTTCGGCGGCGGTCTGTTCCGTCACCGCATACAGTAGTAGGTTTTGCACCGTGGCGAAAAACTGCTGAGTGGCCTGATCGGTCTTGTCGTAATCGGCAGCCAGCGCGAACAGATCGCGGACCTTTTGATAGAAGCGCTTTTCCGAGGCGCGAATGTCGCGGATGCGCGCCAACATCTCATCGAAATAGTCCGGACGGCCATCGGGGTTCTTGAGCCGCTCGTCGTCCATGGCGAAACCCTTCTTCAGGTATTCCGCCAGCACCGTGCTGGCCCAGCGGCGAAACTGCACCCCGCGCGGCGAGCGCACGCGGTAGCCGACGGCCAGAATAGCGTCCAGGTTGTAGAGCTTGGTCCGGTACGCCTTGCCGTCCGCCGCAGTTGTCAAGGATTCCTTGACAACTGACTCCTCGTGCAACTCCCCATCCTCAAACAGGTTCTTCAGATGCAGCGAGATGTTCTGCTTGCTGGCATTGAACAGTTCCGCCATTTCCAACTGCGTGAGCCAGACCGTGCCCCGGTCGGCCCGCAGTTGCACCTGGCTTTGGCCGTCTTCGCTGGTGTAGAGAATGAGCTGCGTCATGCGGCAACCTCGCCCAGCACCGGGAAAAGCTGCTGCATCAGGCCTTTTTTATGGGTCTTGAGCGCGGCAAGCTTTTGGGTTTTGGCGGTGATGAGGTCGTCGAGGGAAGCGAGGAAATTGGCGATTTTTTGTTGTTCGCCTGGGCTCGGCAACCTAACGACGAAATCACTAAGTGAATCCTTTGTAATAGTTTTAATTATTCCACCAGGAGCTTTTTCTTTTTCTATCTCGAAGAGATTTTGAATTACATAAGCGAAAAATAACCTTTCGGTTGGCTTAAAGAATTCCTCAAAAATTAGTAACGTCCTGTCGATATAGGCATCATATTGGGTGATTGCCACCCGCCCAATTGAACCCTGTAAAGTAACAATCAAAGTTCCTTTCGCAATAAAAACACTTTGCTCCGCACCTAGCTTGCTAATTTTGTTCTTTGTTTTAGGTTTTAATCGCAAATTTTCATCAACATCAAAAACCTGTACAAATGGCACACCATTCTCATCGTCATACCACTCCGGCAAACCATAAGGCTGAGGAAAACTTCCGCGGCGAAATTTTGCAATTCGCACTAAAGTATCGGCGTGCCACTCCCCCGCATCCCGAAACTCGGGGAAGCGAAGTTTGGGCAGAGTTTCGCCTTCAGCGGGGAAAAGCTGCTGCATCAGCCCTTTTTTATGAGTCTTGAGCGTGTCAAGCTGTTGCGCCTCCAGGGTGATCAGTTCGTCGAGGGAAGCGAGGCAGTCGGCGATTTTTTGTTGTTCGGGGGGACTTGGCGTTGGGATTTCTACGCTAAAGAAATTCTCCTTGCTGATATTTAACAGGCCATTGCTTCGCGCCCCGCTCGTGATGTGCTTCTTGAGCTGCTTGCCATGCAAATTTTGCTCGAAGCAGTTCTGAAAAAAAACATTCGAGTAACCATCTTTTAGGCGAAAACAAATGAATACATTTGGTGCCGCTACCTGACCCCATCCTTGTAAAAGGTAAACGCAACCCTGCGGGAATTTTAGCGAGTTCCCCTTGTTGTAAACGAAGTCGCCGTCGCTGACCAAAGTGTAGAGTTGGTATTGGTTGCCCGAGATGTCCCGGCCGAACTTCTCGGCCTGTGGCACAAATCCAATTCCCGCAGAAATGCTCACGGGCGTCAGTTTCCTTTGCCCGACTCGCTCAGTCACCGGCACAGATGCTTGTTGCAGAGTTATTAATTCCCACTCCCCCGCCTCCCGAAACTCAGGAAAGCGCAGCTTAGGCACCAATCCGCGTTTTTCAGATGAGGTCATGATGCTTCCCCCGCTCCCGGCTCGCCGATCTGCTTCAGCATCTTGTCAAAATCACTTTCAAACAGCCGATCCTGGACAATGCGGTATTTTTCGAACTCGCTTTCGGCGTGAGCTTTGGCGATTTCCGCCGTGACTTTGCCCGCGTCCTGCAAGATTTCCCGATCGGTCGCTTCGATGAATTTATTGAGGCGGGTTTCCCAATCCTGCATGGTCATCGGTATCTGGCGCAGCGCCATGTCTTCGGCAATATCCAGATAAGCGGAGACCAGCCGCTGCAATTGGGCCATTTCGGTTTCGGTCAGATAGTTCTTGGCGACGCTCACGTCGAACTTCTGGATTTTTCCTTGGGGGGCATCTTTCCACGTCGTCAGCCCCATGTTCTGCGCTTCGGCGTCGGCGCGGTTGACAATGAGTTCCGCCGCCGTTTGCCTATGGATGGCCCAATGCAATTTGTTTTGTACGGTGGCGAAGAAACGCTTGGTGGCCTGCGCCGTGACGTCGTAGTCGATGGAGGTGGCGTAGATGTCGGTAATCTTTTGGTAGAACTTGCGCTCGGAGAGGCGAATCTCCCGTATGCGCTGCAACTGTTCTTCAAAGTATTTTTTGCCGAGTACCGAGCCGTCATTTTTCAGACGCTCGTCATCCATGGCAAAGCCTTTGATGGTGAACGACTCAACGATGGAAGTGGCCCATTTGCGGAACTGTACGGCACGCTCGGAGTTGACTTTGTAACCGACGGCGATGATGGCGGCCAGATTGTAGTGCTGGGTGTTGTAGGTTTTGCCGTCAGCGGCAGTTATCCGAAAATATTGGATAACTGAATGTTCCTCCAACTCGTGGTCGGTAAAGACCTTTTTCAGGTGATAGCTGATGGTTCTGACATCCACGTCGTAGAGCTGCCCCATCATCTTCTGGGTGAGCCAGACGTTTTCATCGGCATAAATCGCCTGCACTCCGCCCTGACCACTGGCGGCGACAAAAGTCAGATATTCGGCCGCCGACGAACGCGCCACGGATGTTTTGATCTTATTGCTCATACGCCCCCAGCCCCGAAATCTCGCGCCCCTGGGCAAGCTTGTGCAGCAGCGGAATCAGCTCTTCCATCAGCGCCAGTTCGGCCTTGGTGCGGGCTTTCCAGCCAAGTTCCAGAGGGGCCATGAGGTCGCTCAATTGCTCACCGTCGAAGATCATGCGGCGCAGAATGCCATCCACGAAGGTTTGCAGGGCGGCAGCATCCAACCCGTGCTTTTCGGCAATAGTGGCCAGTTGGCGGGCGTGTTTCTCGGCTTTGAAGCTCTCGAACCCGGTGCGGATGGCTTTTTCGTCCAGCGCCTTGCCCGCTTCCAAGGTGCCGATGTACTCAGCAATGTCGTCACGCTCATCCATGAATTTGGCATCGGCCTGAATCAGGCCAATCAGCTGCTCGCGGCTCATCTTCTGCTTGCCCGGTGTTTGTTGTGAATAGCGGGCAATCAGCGCCATGATGTAGTCGTAATCGATCACCGCGGAAGCAAAGAGCACGAACTCGAAATCGAGTTGATCGATGGCGTCTTGCGCGACGTCGGCGTCCTTACCGGTTTTGCCCTGCTGGGCCTTGAGGCGCTGGGCGGTCTCCAGGTAGGAGCCGCGCAAGGAACGCAGCTCATCTTCGGGCAAAATGTCATTGATTTGTTGCTTTTGCACTTCATCAATGTCGGTGTATTGGTCGAGTTGGGTCTTGAGGCGCTGCACTTCTTTGAAACGGCGAATGAATTCGATGCGCGCCGCATCACCTTTTAAGTTGTAGACGGCTTGTGGTTCGCACACCAGGCCACTTTGCGTCATGTACTGCTCCATCGCCGCGACGGCTTTTTGGTATTTTTCAATCACCACCGGGGCCGGGTCCACCAGCCAGATTTCCTTGGCGGGCTTGCTCGCCTCGCCGGAGAAGAGGCCAATGGCGGTATCGACCGCGTCCTGCTGCTGGCGGAAGTCGAGGATGTTACCGTAGGGCTTGGTGTCGTTGAGCACGCGGTTGGTGCGCGAAAAGGCCTGAATCAGGCCGTGGAACTTGAGGTTCTTGTCGACGTAGAGGGTATTCAGGAACTTGGAATCGAAGCCGGTGAGGAGCATGTCGACCACGATAGTGATGTCGATCTTCTGCGCGTGGGGCAGATCGCTATTCGGGTATTGCTGATCCTTGATCCGCTTTTGCACGTCCTGATAGTAAAGGTCGAACTCGCCGACTCTGTGGTTGCTGCCGTATTGGGCGTTGTAGTCGGCGATGATCGCCTTGAGAGCCGCCTTCTTTTGATCGGGATTCTGCTCGTTGTCGGCCTTCTCTTGCGGCAGGTCTTCCTGAATCTGCTGCACGTCCTTGTTGCCTTCGGCGGGCGGCGAGAAGACGCAGGCGATGTTGAGCGGCTGAAAGTCCGAATCGGCGGCCTGTTTTTCGGCCTGCACGGTCTTGAACAGGGCATGGTACTCGATGGCGTCGTTGATGCTGGCGGTGGCCAGTACGGCATTGAACTTGCGTCGGTTGGTGGCGGCGTCGTGCTTGGCAAGAATGGCTTCGACGATGGCGCGCTTCGCCAGCGGTTCGCCCGGCTTGGGCGGCTTTTTACCTTCGGGCTTGTAGTAATCGACATGGAAACGCAGCACGTTGCGGTCTTCGATGGCGTGGGTGATGGTGTAGGCGTGCAGTTGCTGCTGAAAGATGTCGGCCGTGGTCTTGTAACTTGCCTGCTGCCCTTCGATCTGCTGATAGCTGGCGTTCTGCTCGAAGATCGGCGTGCCGGTAAAGCCGAACAACTGGGCGTTGGGGAAGAACTCCTTAATCGCCTTGTGGTTGTCGCCGAATTGCGAGCGGTGGCATTCGTCGAAGATGAAGACCATACGCTGCTGGCGCAGCGGTTCGAGGCGCTCTTTGTAGTTGCGCTTGTTCGAGCCGTTCGTGTTGCTGTCATCCAGGGCCAGGCCGAGTTTCTGGATGGTGGTGACGATCACCTTGTCGGCGTAGTCGTCGGAGAGCAGACGCCTTACAAGCGTTTCGGTGTTGGTGTTCTCCTCGACGCAGCCTTCCTGGAATTTGTTGAATTCCTCCCGCGTCTGCCGATCGAGGTCCTTGCGATCGACCACGAAGAGACATTTGTCGATGTCGGGGTTGTCCTTGAGCAGGGTGGAGGCCTTGAACGAGGTGAGGGTCTTGCCGCTGCCGGTGGTGTGCCAGACGTAGCCGTTGCTGGAGTGCTGGTGGATGCAATCGACAATCGCCCGAACGGCATAGATCTGATAGGGGCGCATGATCATGAGCTTCTGCTCGCTGGCGACCAGCACCATGTAGCGGCTGACCATCTCGCCCAGAGTGCACTTGGCGAGGAAGCGCAGGGCGAAGTCGTCGAGATGGGTGATCTTGCTGTTGTCAATGTCAGCAAACTGGTAGAGCGGCAAGAAACGCTCGTCGGCATTGAAGCTGAAGTGGCGGCTGTTGTTGTTGGCGAAGTACCAGGTATCGCTGCGGTTGCTGACGATGAAGAGTTGCAGGAAGCAGAGCAGGGTTTTGCCGTAGCCGTTGCCGGGGTCGTTCTTGTAGTCGACAATCTGCTGCATGGCCCGGCGCGGGCTGATTTGCAAGGTCTTCAGCTCGATCTGCACCACCGGCACGCCGTTGATGAGCAGGATCACGTCAAAGCGGTGGTGGCTGTAATCGGTGTTGATGCGGAGTTGGTTGACCACCTCGAAATTGTTCTTGCACCAGTCCTTGATATTAACCAGGGTGTAGTACAGCGGCGTACCGTCGTCGCGCTCGAAGCTGTTGCGCTCGCGCAGATGTTTGGCGGCAGCGAAGACATCCGGAGTGACGATGGAATCGAGCAGGCGGGCAAATTCGCTGTCGGTGAGATGGACGCGGTTGAGCGCCTCGAAGTGCCGGCGGAAGTTGGTTTCCAGCGAGGCGCGGTCGCGGATATCCGGACGGTAGGTGTATTTGAGCTCGACCAGTTTCTCGATCAGGGCCTGTTCGATCCGGCTTTCTGTTGACATGCAACCATCTCTCAAAATAAACAGTTCAAAACCACCGTCTCCTCAGATAGCGCGTTCGGTCCCCCCCTGGCTGAACCGCTTACGAAATGGATGTTTTCGCGATTTTTTCGTTTCAGCCAAACAGTTCCCGGCAGTACATCATCCCCAACGTGCCCCGGTTGGCCAGGCATTCGGGGCAGAGCTCGCCGGCGTCGGCCCAGAGTTCCCGGGCCATGAAGGCGCCGGCCTCCTCGGCCGGGGTTGCCGGCAGCCGCTCGGGGTCGAATTCCTTGCCGCAGACGGCACAGGTCTTCATCATCGGTTGGCCGAATGCTCGCGCACCAGGGCGGCGAGTCCGTCGAGAAAATCGGGTTCGGCGTTGAGGGAGGGGCTGCGGAAGACGGTCCGGATGCCGCGCTCGATGGCGTGGGGAATGTACTCGGCGTCGATCTCGTGCAAGGTCTCGATATGATCGGAGACGAAGGAGACGGGAACGATCAGCAGGTTCTCGCAGCCCTCACCGGCGAGTTGCTCGATAATCTCCTCGGTCCCCGGCTCCATCCACTTAACCGGGCCGCTGCGGCTCTGGAAGGCGATGCGCCAGGAGCGCTCAGGGAAACGCGCCATCGTCCCCTTGACCGTGCTCATCACCTGCTCCAGATAGGGATCACCGCGATCGATGAACTTCTGCGGCAGGGCGTGGGCGGAGAAAAGAATCTGGACGTCATCCCGCACCAACTCGTGAAAGTAGTCCAAACCGGCGCGGATGCGCCCGGCCAGGGCATCGAGATAACCGGGCCAGTCATACCACTGCTCGATGACGGAAAAACGCAGGCCCGGATGGAACTCCGCGGCGGCGCGACGGAAATCCTTGACGCTGCTGCCGGTCGTCGCCTTGGTGTAGTGGGGGTACAGGGAGAGGGCCACCGCTTCCTCGACACCATCGGCGGCCATTTGCCGCAAGGTCTCCTCGGCTCGGGGATGCCAGTAGCGCATCGCCACGTAAGGGCGATAGTTGGGACCGAGGCGGGCGGCAATCCCCTCGGCCTGCTTTTGCGTCCAATGAAGCAGGGGCGAAGCGCCGCCGATATCCCGGTAATTTTCCACCACCTTGCGCGAACGCACCGTGGAAATCAGCCGGGCGAAGGGCTTTTGCAGCAGGCTCCCCAGCGGCAGCTGGATCAGGTCGCGGTCGGAGAAGAGGTTGTAGAGAAAGGGACGCACCGCCTTCAAGCTGTCGGGGCCGCCCATATTGAGGAGAACGAGGCCAATCGGTTTATTCTCGGTAGACAGCATATCAACGCAGTAGGGGCGCAGCATGCTGCGCCCCTACCTCCTTTTATTTCTGGCTGAGTCGATGCACGCACTCAACCATAAACTTGGCGTGCTCGGGGTCGACCGTCGGCAGGATGCCGTGGCCGAGGTTGAAGATGTGCCCGGGGCGACCGGCGTTCTCGTCGAGAATCCGCTTCACTTCCCGCTCGATGTGGGCCTTGGGGGCGTAGAGTACGGTCGGGTCGAGGTTCCCCTGTACGGCGATCTCGGGACCGAGCATGTCCCGGGCTTTGCCGAGGTTGACGTGCCAGTCGAGACCGACGACGTCAGAACCGGCCTTCCGCACGCTCTTGAGCATCGTCCCGGCGCCTTTGACGAAGTGGATGATAGGGATGCCGTCCCGGTTGAGGCCGTCAATCAGCTTGGTGGTGTAGGGCAGGACGTACTTCTCGTAATCGAGGGGCGAGACGATGCCGCCCCAGGTGTCGAAGATCTGGATGGCCTGGGCGCCCGCCGCGATCTGGGCGTTGAGGTACTGGCGGTCCATCTCGGTGATCTTTTCCATGAGCGAGGCATAGAGCTCGGGCGCGCCGTACATCATGCGCTTGATCTGGGCAAAATCCTTGCTCCCCTTCCCTTCGACCATGTAGCAGGCGAGGGTGAAGGGGGCGCCGCCGAAGCCGATCAAGGGGACCCGGCCTTCGAACTCGCGGCGCAGGATCTTGATCGTTTCGAGCACGTAGGGAACGTCCTCCTCCATCACCGGAATGCGCAGGGCATCGACATCGGCCTGGGTGCGCACCGGATTCTCGAAGACCGGCCCAGGGACGAAATCGAGCTTCATGCCCATCGGCTCCACCGGGGTGAGAATATCGGAGAAAAGTATGGCGGCGTCGGCGCCGAGATAGTCGATGGGCTGGATCGTCACCTCGGCGGCGAGTTCCGGGGTTTTGCACAACTCAAGAAAGGTACATTTTTTGCGCACCGCCATGTACTGAGGCAGATAACGACCAGCCTGACGCATCAGCCAGACGGGAGTGCGGTCGACGGGCTGGCCCCAGCAGGCCTTGATGAAATTGTATTCGGTGGTCATATCGATGAATCCTCCTGTGGAAAGGTTTTGGTTATTCGCAGGTCAATCGCAGCCGATAGCCGTCCTCGATTTCGTGAACGGCCTGTTCAAAGGGAATCGCTTCCTGCCGACCAGCTTTCGCCTGTTCATAGGCGCGCACATCCTCCAACTCTTCGAGGGCTTCGAGAATCCGTTCCCATTCATCTACGGGAACAACCACCGCTTGGCGCCGATTGTTTTCATCGGTCAGATATTGCGGATGGATTACCAGCATGGCTTGCTCCCTGGGTGAATTGAGGCGGGTTCGATCCGCCTCGGGCGGATGCTGTCCTATCGGCAAATCAATTATTTCGCCGCGTTCTCCGCTGCTTCTTGTTCCATGCGTTTGCGGGTGCGGGCCGGGATGTAGTTGCAGAAGGGCTCTTCGGCCATGTAGTCGCCGTAGACGGCGTCGGCGCGGGCGCGGCAGCCGCCGCAGACGTTGATGAACTCGCATTCGCCGCACTTGCCGGTGTATTTCTTGAAATCGCGCAGGTCGTTGAAGACCTTGGAGTTGAACCAGAGCTCTTTGAAAGGAATCTGCTTGACGTTGCCCACGGACGAATGGAAATAGGAACAGGGCTTGAGATTGCCGAAGCAGTCGATCAGGCAGATGGTCTGGGCGGCGATGCAGCCCTTGCCGCCGCCGGTGGAGAAGGTCAGGCTGCGGCGCTGGAAATCGACCCCCTCAGCCTTGGCCATCTGCGGCACGATGCGGTAGTAGTGAGGGGCGCAGGTCGGGCGCATGAGGATGTCTTCCTCGCCCTTTTCCTGCTCGTAATGCCAGGCGAGAATCTCCTCGTAATCCTCCTTGGAAATCAGCTCGTTCATGATCTCCTCGCCGCGGCCGGTGGGAACGATCATGAACATGTACCAGGCGGTGGCGCCGAGACTTTTCGCCAGCTTGAAGGTGGCGGCAATGTCGTGCTGGTTGCGCTTGGTGAAGGAGGAATTGATGAGAAACTTGATACCGTTGCGTTTGAGGGCCTCGGCCGCGCGAACCACCCCCTCGAAGGCCCCGGGGCAGGAGCGGAAATCATCGTGGATGGCGGCGGTGGAGCCATCCAGAGACAGCGACACCATCTTGATGTCCGCCTCTTTCATCTCGGCGCAAACGGCATCGGTGATGAGGGTGCCGTTGGTCGCCATACACATGCGCAAGCCCTTGGAGGTGCCGTATCGGGCGATCTCGAAGATATCCTCGCGCAGCAGCGGCTCGCCGCCGGAGAGGACCATGACCGGCTTACTCACCTCGCAGATGTCGTCAATCAGCTTGAAGGCTTCCTCGGTATTGAAATCGCCCGCGGACGAGTTCATGTCCGAGGAACAGCGGCAGTGTACGCAGTTGAGATTGCAGCGCTGGGTCGACTCCCAGGCGATCCATTTGGGGATGAACTTTTCGGCGGCGTCCGTCATGCACTCTCCTTTATCCCGGCACGTTGAGGCCAGGCCTGAAATTTCCCGATCTTAACCCAGATTCGTCCAGAATGCCAAGTATTAAGCCACAGCGGTTCCCCCACCGCCGGCGCTTAAAGACAAGGGGCGAACCGTCACGGCCCGCCCCTTGTGCTTATCTTATGAGAGTTGGAAGCGGTCAGGCATTGACCACTTCAGGATCCTGCGCGACCTGCTGTTCGGCGAAGAGTTCGTCGAAAATCGCCCGGACCGTGGTGATGCGATCGGCCTTCCAGGCGTTGGTACCGCAAAAGACCAAGCCGGTTTCCACATCGCCGCGCTGGGCGCGATCCAGAGCGTGAACGATGCAGAAGCGCTCCTGTCCGGATTTGTACGCACACTTTTTCAAACAGGCGGAAGGGCAACGCACATTGAGCCGCACATCCCGCTCGCGAACCTTGTCGAAATCTTTCAGGATCGCCCGCCCCGGTAGACCGGCCGGGCTCATGATCAACCCGATGTCCTCCTGGCGGCAATCGAGATACGTCTGCTTAAAGGCGTCGGAGGCGTCGCACTCTTCAGTGCAGACAAAGCGGCTGGCCATCTGCACCCCGTCGGCCCCCTGCTCCAGAGCATGGATCAGATCGGCACGATCCCAGATGCCGCCAGCGGCGATAATGGGGATGTCGAGATTCCAGGTCTCCCGGAAGTAGGCTTTGACCCCACGCACCGTGGCGTACTGGTCATAGTCGCCGTTACCAATATTTTCAATTTTTTCGCCGAGATGGCCGCCGGCGGTGTCGGGGTCCTCCACCACCACCGCGTCGGGCAGGCGGTTGAAGCCGCGATGCCACTTCTTGGCGATCAGTTCCGCCGCCTTGACCGAGGAAACAATGGGGACCAGCGCGACATCGGGATAGTCGGCAGTCAGGCCGGGAAGGTTGAGGGGCAAACCGGCGCCGCTGACGATGACCTTGGCGCCCCCTTCGCAGGAGACCCGGACGATTTCATCGTAGTTGGTCACCGCCACCATGCAGTTGGTGCCGATAACTCCCGCGGGGGCGATGGCGTAGGCCTTGCGCAGTTCATCCTTGAGCGCCAGGGGGTCGGCGGTGAAAAAGTTCTTGCCGTCGTAATGGGGGCTGTTGAGGCCGATACCGGCAGTGGCGATCAGGCCCACGCCGCCGCAGAGGGCGACGTGCCCGGCCAGATTGGCGGCCGAGATGCGCACCCCCATGCCTCCTTGAATGAGAGGGAAGGGAACGGTATGCTTGCCGATGGTCAGGGGGGAATACATAGGGGGTGCTCCTTGCCGCCAGAAGTTCATCAGGTCAATTCCGGGTGAAACGCTGGTTCACGGCAAGACTAGCAAAAAATCGTTAAGGGCATTGTAACAGTTCTGTAAAACCCGCCTTGACAATTCCCTTGTCCGTCGTTCCGCGCCCGTGGTAAAGAGAAACTATGAAAGATATCAAACGCTTCATTACTCCGCTCTTCGCCCTGATCGGCATTCAGCTGCTCTGGGTGGTGGTCGTGGTCTTTTGGATCGCCTGGTTCATGAAAAGCCACTCGCGACTGCGCGCCGTGGCGGAAACCTACAGCCCGGAACTGCTGCAGGGGGGGACCGACTGGTTCATTCTGGTCGAAGGCATCCTGCTGCTCTGCGCCATTCTCGCCGGGGTCTATGTCATCTTCCTCTATTGGCGCCGTCAGGCGGAGCTTTACCGGGCACAGCGCAACTTCATCGCTCAGGTGACCCACGAACTCAAATCCCCCCTCGCTTCCTTACAATTACACCTGGAAACCATCCGCCGCCGCCGGCTCTCGCCGGAGAAGCTGTCGACCTTTCTCGACACCATGCTCGGCGACACCGACCGCCTCGATACCCTGATCAACAATCTGCTCTCGGCGCAGCGCCTCGACCAGAAAGGGATCAAGCTCAACCTGGTCAGGGACAATCTTTCCGAACGGGTGACCGACTATTTCCGCCCCCGCCAGTTTTCCCTGCCGAAAGCCGGAACCATGCATCTCGACATCGAACCGGACCTGTACGCCGATCTCGATTCCGAGGCGCTGGAAACGATTTTCCGCAACCTGCTGGAAAATGCCATCCTCTACGCCTCCGGCTCCCCCGTCGTCGAAGTCGCCCTGAAAAGCCAGGGGCGGAAGGCCCACCTGACCTTCACCGACCATGGCAAGGGGGTTCCCCGGAACGAACAGAAGAAGGTTTTCCGCATGTTCTACCGGGTCAAGCATCCCGGGGAGACGATTCGCGGTTCGGGCCTCGGCCTCTTTATCGTCCAGGCGCTGACCCGCATGCATCGCGGCAAGGTCTGGCTCACCAGCGAGGGGGTCGGCAAGGGAGCCAGCATCCACCTTTTGCTCCCCCTACGTAAGCCGCCAACGGGAGAGGACGCCTGAATGTCGAAACCGCACCTGCTTTTGGTCGAAGATGAACCGGGCATCGCCCGCGGCCTGGTCTTCAATCTCGAAGAAGACGGCTTTCGGGTGACCCATGTGGAAACGGGCGAAGAAGCCCTGGATCTGGTCTGGGAGGAAAATTTCGATCTGCTGGTGCTGGATGTGATGCTGCCGGGTATCAGCGGCATGGAGGTCTGCGAGGAAATCCGCCGCCACGACCCACGCCTGCCGATCATCATGCTCACCGCCCGCGGCGAGGAGCAAGACCGGATTGAAGGACTGGCGACCGGCGCCGACGACTATCTGACCAAACCTTTCAGCCTGGATGAGTTTCTGCTGCGCATCAAGGGGATGCTGCGCCGCTCCGAATGGTACCGTTCGGGCGGGAGGGCGGGACGGACCTACCGCTTCGGCGACAACGAAATCGACCTGACAGAGCAGAAAGCCAAAACGGCGCGGGGAGAGATCAGCCTGACCGAACTGGAGGTGAGGATGTTGCGGACCTTTTTCCGCCGGGAAGGAGAAACGCTGAGCCGCGCCGAACTGCTGGCAGCGGTCTGGGGCATGGCGCCGGACACGGAAACCCGCACCCTCGACAACTTCATCGTGCGCATGCGCAAATACTTTGAGGCCGACCCCGCCAACCCCACGCACTTTCACACCGTCCGCGGCCGCGGCTACCGCTTTACCCGCCAAGGGAAAACTTAAAAGGGGAGCCATTTGGCTCCCCTTTTAAAATTACGCTTTGATCGCCGCCAGGACTTCTTCCCGGAAGGCCTCGAAACCGACATCCTCGATATATTTGCCGAGGCGTGAACGCTGGTTCTTCGACTTGAACCATTCCAGAATCTTGTCGACGATCGCCAGGGCCTCCTCGTTGGTCGGCACATCCTCGATCAGGCGCATCGAGAGGCGCGGCTTGCTGCCGCCGTTGCCGCCGACCAGGATGTTCCAGCCCCGGGGAGAACCGATGACACCAAGATCCTTGATACAGACCTCGCCACAGTCGTTGGGGCAGCCGGAAACCCCCATCTTGAACTTCCAGGTCAACTCCAGCCCGTGATACTTCTCATCCATCGCCAGACCGACGGCGACGGAATCCTGCTGGCCGCGCTTGCAAAAGGTGGTGCCGGGGCAAACCTTCACCGAGCGCACGCACATGCCGATGGCCGCGCCGGGCTTTTCGTCCAACTCGCCCCAGATGTCATCGAGCTTACTCTCGTCGAGGCCGACGATGGCGATACGCTGAGCGCTGGTCAGCTTCAGTGCCTGGGCACCGTATTTCTCGGCGACATCGGCGATCTTCCGCAACTGGGCGGGGCTGGTGATGCCGGCGGGGATATGGGGGGCGACGGCGTAGGTTTCCTTGTCGCGCTGGATGATGGCGCCTTTTTCGAGAATATCTTTTTTCATCAAAACCTCCGGAATTCAGTCGAGCTTCATAAGGGAGTCGACATCATGATAAAGGGGACGTCCCCTGCAGCAGCTCTTCAACTTGGGCGATGAGCGTCGCCAGTTTGAAAGGTTTCGCCAGGTACCCCGCGGCGCCCAACTCCAGGGAACGTCGGCGCTCGGATTCCTGACTCTTGGCGGTCAAGACCAGCACCGGGCAAGCGGCCGTGGCGGGATGCTTCTTCAGCGCTTCGATGGCCTGGAAGCCATCCATGCCGCCGGGCATCATGATATCCATGATGATCAGGTCCGGCGGTTGAGCCGGGGCCTGAACGATGGCGGCTTCGCCCGATTCGACGGCGACGACGCGCCAATCGTCGCGACGCAGAGAGATTTCCACCAACTGGCGGACATGGGGCTGATCGTCCACAATCATAATCGTCTTCATTTCGCCGTCCTTTTCGTGAAAGGGCGGGAAAATAGTAATACAAGCCTTACAAGCGAACAAGGCTTTTATTCCGGCGCATGCCTCTACGACGCCAGTGCCCCCAGACAGACCCCCTGATGCAGAATTCCCTGTTGCAGAATTCCCTTGACTGGGACTAATAAATCCGTTACATTCGGCATTGCTTAACCCCTTATTTCCCTTTATAGGAGGTTTTCCCACCATGAAAAAACTGCTGGTTGTTGCCATGCTCGCCGCCTTTGCCGCTGCCCCTGCTTTTGCTGCCGACGTTTACACCTACGAAGGCAAAGGGGTCGTGACCTTTGACCACAAAGGCCATGCCGACAAGTTGGGTTGCGAAGCTTGCCATCAGGGCGAGCCGGCCAAAATCGAAGTGACCAAAGACTCCGCTCACAAGGACGTCTGCAAAAACTGTCACACCGAAAAAGGCGGCCCCACCAAGTGTAACGATTGTCACGTCAAGAAGTAATTGCTCAATCACCAAGGTTTCACAAAAAAGGCCCCGATTCGGGGCCTTTTTTGTTTTCTGCGAAAAACTCGTTCCGTCCCTCTTGCAAAGCTGACCCACCCTGTTATAGTTCTTTTTGTTGCCATCAATGCAACATTATCTCAATCACAAAGGAGTTCTGATTTATGTCCTTGAAAGGAACCCGCACCGAAAAAAACATCCTCACCGCCTTCGCCGGTGAAAGCCAGGCCCGTAATCGCTACACCTACTTCGCGGCCCAAGCCAAGAAGGAAGGCTATGTGCAGATGGCCGACATCTTCGAGGAGACCGCCAACCAGGAAAAAGAGCACGCCAAGCGTCTCTTCAAAATGCTTGAGGGGGGCGAGGTGGAAGTCACCGCGTCCTTCCCCGCCGGCGTGATCGGCACCACGGCGGAAAACCTGCGCGAAGCGGCGGCTGGCGAAAACCATGAGCATACCGAGATGTATCCTTCCTTCGCCAAGATCGCCCGCGAAGAAGGACTCAACGAGATCGCCGATGTCTTCATGGCCATTGCCGTGGCCGAGAAGCAACACGAAAAGCGCTATCTCGACCTGCTCGCCAACATCGAAAACAACCGGGTTTTCAAACGGGAAAAACCGACCGTCTGGCGTTGCCGCAACTGCGGCTACATCCATGAAGGGACGACCGCCGTGGATAAATGCCCGGCCTGCGCCCATGCCCAGGCCCACTTTGAGCTGCTCGGCGAAAACTACTGATCATTTAAGGAGGTTTAAAATGGCGAAACAACTCGAAGTTTACAAATGCTCCGTCTGTGGCAATATCGTTGAAGTGCTTCACGGCGGTCCCGGCGAACTCGTCTGCTGCGGGCAATCGATGGCCCTATTGACGGAAAACACCGTCGACGCCGCCAAGGAAAAGCATGTCCCGGTGATCGAAAAAGGCGCAGGCTCCATCACCGTCAAGGTCGGCAGCGTTGCCCACCCGATGGAGGAGAAGCACTACATCGAGTGGATCGAACTGATCGCCGACGGCAAGGTCTACCGGCAGTTCCTCAAGCCCGGCGACAAACCGGAAGCGACCTTCCCCATCACCGCCGAGAAGGTCAGCGCCCGCGAATACTGCAACCTGCACGGCCACTGGGCTGCCCAAGGCTAAA
Source organism: Desulfuromonas acetexigens (assembly GCF_900111775.1). Classification (NCBI taxonomy): domain Bacteria; kingdom Pseudomonadati; phylum Thermodesulfobacteriota; class Desulfuromonadia; order Desulfuromonadales; family Trichloromonadaceae; genus Trichloromonas; species Trichloromonas acetexigens. The sequence goes on from NZ_FOJJ01000040.1 coordinate 69,439, forward strand.
CAAACGCCATCGCCAAAAAAAGCCGGCTCCCCTTCCTTGGGGAGCCGGCTTTTTTTGTAACGAACGCTGGAGATCAAGCCAGTAGGGTTTCGACCTTGACTTGCAGATCCCCCATATCGAAGGGTTTGCTTACATAGGCATCGGCGCCGGCGGCGAAAGCCTCCTGGCGATCCTCCTCCTGAGCCTTGGCGGTCATGGCGATGATCGGACAGTCGCGCGTCGCCTCCTCTGCCTTGAGAATCCGGGCCGCCTGATAGCCGTCCATCCCCCCCGGCATCATCACGTCGAGCAGAATCAGATCGGGAATTTCGACGCGGGCAATAGCGATCGCTTCCTCGCCGCTGGCGGCGTAAAAGAGCTGGCGGTCCTTACGACTGAGCACAATCGCCAAAAGCTTTTGCACATCGGCCTGATCATCAACGATGAGAATCTTTTTCATTTACTGCTCCAGAACTCGAATTTCCCCTAATAGATCCGTCCGTTAGAGAATATCCAGCAGGCGAATTTCGAAGGTCAGATCCTGACCCGCCAGAGGATGGTTGGCATCCAGAGTTACCTTGGTCTCGTCCAGGGCGATGATCTTGACCACAATCGGCTCGCCATCTTCCCGGGTCAACTCCAAATGATTACCGACCACCAACTTCAATTGGGCGGGGACGTCGGCACGCTGGACCTCGGCGACCATATCTTCCTGATAGGGTCCATAGGCCTGTTCCGCCGGCAGAGTCAGGGTCTTGACCTCGCCGGGAGTCATGCCCAGCACCGCCTGATCGAAGCCGCGGATGACCTCCTTGCGCCCAACGATGAATTCCAAAGGGGCCTGCCCTTCCGAGCTGTCGAAAACGCTGCCGTCAGCTAAGCGCCCCACATAGAAAACCTTGACCTGATCTCCTTTTTTCGCCCCTGCCATATCCTGCTCCTTCCACGAAAACCTCCGACAAACCCTCCACGCCGAGGCGGACAAGGCCTCCGGAGGGAGCGTGTCGCTCTCCCGGAGGCCTTGTGGTAAGCCGAATCTAAAAGACTTCGTATTATTTATCGTTCTGGATGGAAATCAGCTCAACCTCGAAAAGCAGGGTCGAGTTGGGCTCGATGACCGGTCCGGCGCCCCGCTCCCCATAGGCGAGATCCGCCGGGATGAAGAGCTGCCACTTGGCCCCTTCCTTCATCAGTTGCAACGCCTCGGTCCAGCCGGGAATCACGCCACCGACCGGGAAGGTCGCCGGCTCGCCGCGCTTGTAAGAGCTGTCGAATTCGGTGCCATCGATCAGGGTACCGCGATAGTTGACGGTGACCGTATCCTCCTTGGCCGGGGACTTGCCCGTGCCTTCGTTGAGAACCTTGTACTGCAGACCGCTGGGCAGGGTCACAACCCCTTCCTTCGTGCCGTTCTCAGCGAGAAAAGCGGCGCCCGCCGCCTGATTCTTTTCACCCATGGCCTGGACCTCGGCTTCCTGCTTGGCCATCATCTCCTGCTGGAAGTTCATCAGGGTGGTCTGCGCCTCTTCATCGGTCATCAGGGTCGGACCGCCGGCGAGGGTATCTTTGATCCCCTGGGCGAGAATGGCGGGGTCGACTTCGATCTTCTGGTTGGCGAAATCACGCCCCATGCTCATGCCAATACCGTAGCTGACCTTGTCCTTGACGCTGGTCAGCTCCACTTTTTTACTTTCGCCACTCTTTTCCCCGGCCGTACAACCGGCCGCCACCAGCAGAACCGCCAAAACCGCGCCAACAATCTGTTTCATGAATTTATTTCCTTTCGTCAGGGAGGATACAAATGTCAACTTGTACTCTGAGGAACCCGGGCTGTCAAGGGACAAGGGCACAAAATTCTTCGCCGAGAGTCAGTCTCCCTCCGGCTTTTGCGGCGGCGGAAACTCCCCCAGCGGATCGAACCCCCGCAGCGCCAGCAGACCGTAGGCGACACCGACGGCGCTCAGGTTGCCGGCGGCGGGGGTGCGGTTTTCGTGACCGAGCAGGGCATCTGGCAGGGTGGCGTAGGGAAAGCCCAGGGTGTTACCCACCGGCACCGTCAACTTCGTCATCTGCCGCAGCAGATGATGGCGTTTTTCGGCGAAGTCGCGGGCCGCCTCGTTCTCGCCACGGCTCGCGGCATCGGCGCTCAACCGTTGCCAGGCATTCGCCAGCTGAAAGGTCCACTCCGGGGAAATCAGCGGCTTACGCCCCAGGGCGGTGGCATGGGCGTGGTGGATGAAATCGACCCCTTCGGCCCAGTCCTTGCCGTCGAGAGGAATGCGGACCTGACAGTGATTTTCGACATAGGCGAGAAGGGCGCGGGCGGCATCGGGCGCGAAGGTCTCCAGCACCTCCCGACCCAGCGCCGAAACGCCCCAGGACTGCACATCGGTGGCCACGGTCGCATCGCCAAAGCCGCGATTGAAGCGCTTTTCCACGGCGTTGAAGCCTTGGCGTTTAAGCCAGTCCAGCACCTCGGCGCGCCCTTGCCGATAGATTTCCCCGCCGGGTTCGGCAGCCAGCAGCCCGAACAGGGCATAGGCGTCGAGATTGATTTCCGTGGCGTAACTGTCGGCGTAACGAGGAAGGGCCGGATCGTAATTGAAATGCTGATCCTTCGGGTTGGCCGGGTCGCCAGGCGGCCCCATGGCGATGCCGCCGTAATTGGCATTCTCCCGGCGCTTCTCCTGCAGGGCGAGGGCGGCATCGGCGATTTTGCGCGCCAGATGCAGATAGGCCTGCTCGCCGGTGCGCCGGTAGAGATGGCCGGCAGCCAGCCCCAACCAGAGATTGGCGCCGCTGCGCACCGACCAGTCCCGCCCAACCGGTCGCCCTTCACTGAAACTGACCGCCTCGATCACCCCGCCGAGACGCCAAACCTCCGGGGCGCGCAGATAGAAATCGACGATCCGCCGCGACTCCGAAACCTCCCCCACCGCCAGCCAGGCGAGCGCCGTTACCGCCGCATCGTAGGTGAAGGTCCAGCCGGCGAAACGCGCATCCCCCACATGACTGTAGGGCAGCCCCGTGCCGGGGTCGCGGTTGGCCTTCAGCCAGCGCACCAGTCCCCTTTCGAGATCAGCGAATTCCCCGGCCCAGGCCGCCCCGGAGCAGAGCAGCCAGAGCATCAGGAACAACGCCGTAAATCCCTTCGTCATTTCCCCGCCTCGCGCAGACGCCGCACCCGCTCCACGACCGGCGGATGGGAGAAGTAGAAGGCCGCGTACCAGGGATGGGGGTGCAGATTGGCGAGATTGTCCCGGGCGAGGGTGACCAGGCCCGAGGCGAGATCCTCGGGGTTGCCGTGCAGTTCACAGGCATAGCGGTCGGCCTGCCATTCGTCACGGCGGAAGAACCAGGCGCTCACGGGGGTGAAGGGAAAAGACACCAGGGAACCGAGAAAGGCCAGCGGCAGCCACTGGGCCGCGAAGGAGAGGCTGTCGATACCAAACAGCCCCGGCACCCCGCCCCAGCCGATGAGTCGATAGGCCAGATAAAAGCTGCCCAGAGCCAGCAGTTCGGTGACGAGCAGACGCTTGAAGATGTGCCGTTTTTTCCAGTGGCCGATTTCGTGGGCGAGAATGGCGAGAATTTCTCCGGCCTGCAAGCGTTCGATCAGGGTGTCGAAGAGAACGATGCGCTTGACCCGGCCGATGCCGGTGAAATAGGCGTTGCCGTGACGGCTGCGGCGCGAGGCGTCGACCTGAAAAACCCGCCCGGCGGCCAGTCCGGCCCGCGCCATCAACGCCTTCACCCCCTCTTCTACCCCTTCTTTGCGCACCGGCTCGAAACGGAAGAAGAGCGGTTCGATGACGTACGGGGAAATCAGCATGACAAAGAGGGTGAACAGAGCAAAGAGCCCCCACCCCCAGAGCCACCAGGACTGCGGGCTGACCTCGACCAGCCAGAAGCCCCCCGCCAAAAGCAGACCGAGGAGCACCAGACTGATCGCCAGGCCCTTGAGCAGATCGGCGATCCACAAACCCAGGGTCTGGGTGTTGAAGCCGTAACGGGCCTCGAGAACGAAGGTTCGATAGAGGCTGAAAGGGATGTCGAGCAGGGTCTTGGCCGTAAGCAGCAGCAGATAGAAGAGGGTTCCGGCGGCAACGGGCGGGAGACCCAGGCTTTCGATACAGCGGTCGTAGAGGGGCAGCGGCCCAGCGAAAAGAAAGAGTAGCAGCACTGTGCTGTCGAAAAGGCTTTCGATCAGGCCGAGTCGGCTGTTGTCGAGGGTGTAGGCCGAGGCTTTCCGCAACACCTCGCCGTCGATCACTCCCTCGAATCCGGCGGGAACAACAGCGCCATGGATTTTCAGATAGGCCAGATTGAGGGCGCGCAGCAACAGCCCGGCCAGGAGTGTGAAGAGATACAACAAAAGCAGAAGAGTCGTCATGAACGGCATGATAGCTGAATCACGGCGACGGGTCGAGCTTCTTCGTGCGCGCACGGGCGACTCTGCAGGATTGGATTTCTTGCTTCAATCGCCGGGAAGTTCGGTTATGATTGATGGCGTCACAAAAACTCGCAGATTGTCCATCAACCCCCGGAGTTCCCATGTCGGAAACAGACTTGCAAGATCCTCCCAATCCCGCCGCCCCATCCTCGCCCCAGCCGCCGGTCCTGGATGAAAAGGTCCTGGGGCAGTGTCGGGCCGACGGCGTCACCTTTCGCGCCGCTCAGGCCGAAGCCATCACCCGGTTACTGGAGTCCCTCGCCAAAGGTCGGCGACAGCTGGCCGAATCCTTCGCGCAGCGGCCGAAGAACCCGCCGCCGGAAGAGGCGAAAGAGTTCGTCAAGCGTCTGCAAACGGAACTGACCGCCCAGCGCACCTGGCTGCTGAAAAAGGTTCGACCCCAGTTCGAACAGGCCACCAAGGGGCGGCTCGCGGGGAGAAAAACCGTCCTCGCCCTGCTCGAAAAGCTTACCGACAGCGCCCGGAAACAGCTCGAACGTTACCAGGCCGAAAGGGACGCCCTCCCCCTCCCCGCGGACGCCGGCCTGTCGGCTCAGCTCGCCTTCCGTTTGCGGGAAACCGCCCGAGCCCGGGGCCTGCTCAACAGCCCGGCCGAAAACCTGCCGACGACCGAAGAACTGGAGTACCATCCACTGGTCGAAGAACTCAGCGAACTGAGCGCGCGCCTGCACAGCCGCGTGGCCGACCTTTGGCCGAGCATCCGCTTTCATTTCCAGGTTGCCGAGGAAGAGCTGGCCCGTCTCGTTGTTTCCGAAGAGGAAAAGAAGTCTGCCGTCGACTTCGGCAAGGGGGTCGAAGAGGCCGAACAGCTCGCCTGCGGTGTCCTCGCCACTGCCGAACAGCAGATCGCCGAACTCTTCGCCCCCCTGGACGACTACTGGGCCGGGCTGGCCGAACGCCTGGAAGTCTGCGGCCAGAAACTGGCCGGGGGGAAATATTCCGGATCTCAGCCCTGGCAAGATCTGGGCGAGAGCCTCAAGCGTCGGGGGAAAAAGGCATTCCGCCACTATTTCGACATCTCCGACCAGGAAGAGACCTCCCTCCTGCGCGCCGCTTCACACAAAATGTTCAGCAACCTGCAAGAGGTTCTGCACAAGGAAGCGGCCCCGCAGGAAAAACTCCTGAGCCTCACCGACCTGCCCTCCGCCCAGGAAGTGCTGCGCCGCAGCGAAACCTTCCCCCCTCTGCATCGCCGGCTTTTCACTCTCGGCCCGCTGAAGACCCGGGAATTCCTCGTCGCCCGCGACGAGGAACTGGAGGTGCTGGATGATCTCTTCACCCGCTGGGAACAGGGGCAGGCGTGCAGCCTGGCGGTGATCGGGCCGGAGGGGAGCGGCAAAACGTCGCTGGTCAACTGTTTCGCCAGCGAATACGGCGCTCAGGGGGAACTGCTGCGTCTCGAAATCGACAAGCGACTGCAATCCCCGGAGGATGTCATCGAACTGTTCCGGCAAGGATTCGATATCAAAAAACCGCTCGCCACCCTCGACGAACTGATCGGGGAGCTGTTGACCCGCCCAAAAGGCATGGTGCTGGTCGAGGGCGGACACAACCTGGCCTTGCGCGTGGTGGGCGGCGGCCGCGCGGTAGAGGCCCTGTGCTACCTGCTGCTGGCCACCCGCCGACATTTTCTCTGGCTGGTCACCTTTCGCAAAGTCCCCTGGGAACGCCTCGATTACCAGTACCAGATCAACCGCTTCTTCACCCACCAGATTTCGACCTTGCTTGCCGGCCAGCAGGAGATTCGCCAGGTCCTGCTGCTGCGTCAGCGCATTTCCGGCTATCCGCTAACCTTCTCCGGCGAAGGAAACGGGAAAGAGAGCAACGGCACCACCGGCGACGGGCGCGAGCGGGAAAACCGCTTCTTCCGCGAACTTTTCACGGCCAGCGGTGGCAACCTCGACGCAGCGTTCCACTACTGGCTCCTCTGCCTCGGCTACGATGCCGAAAGCGAGAGCTTTCACGCCTGTCCCCTGGGAAAGATCGACTTTTCCTTTCTTCGGGAACTGGACGGCGACCAGCGCTTAACCCTGGCGGAAGTTCTCGGTCACGGCGGGCTTTCGGCCGAGGAACACCAGCGCATCTTCCACTGCGATCCCCTGACCGGCCGCCTGCGCCTGGAATACCTGGCGAGCCTCGGACTGCTGCTGGTCGAACCCCCACGGGGAGCGGGAGGAGACGTCCGCTACCGGCTCAATCCCGTCTACTACACGCCGGTTGTCAAAACACTGGAAGTCATGAATATCCTTTATTGAACGGAAAAGGCCATGCAAGAAGAAACGATTCAGAACCTCCTCCATCAGTTCTCCCCGGGGCGACTTTTGCTGGCGATCGCTTGTTTTGCCGCGACCTGGCTCTTTGTCTCCCTGTTGCGGCTTGGCGCAGAACGACTGCAAAAAAAATTCGGCCGGCATCGGCTCTTCATCGCCAGTGTTTTTCCCGTCTTGCGCCTGCTGATCTGGATCGGCGCCGTCGTCTTCATCATCTTCGCCGTTTTCAATCCGCCGATGAACACTCTCGTCGCCATCAGCGCCTCGGCCGGACTGGCACTCGGCCTGGGTGCCCAGGATCTGATCAAGAATGTCATCGCCGGGATTCTGATCCTCTTCGACCGCCCCTTCCGCGTCGGCGACATGATCGAGGTCGGCGATCACTATGGAGAGGTGACCAATATCGGCCTGCGCTCGATCCGCGTGCAAACCTTCGGCGACAGCACTGTGACCCTGCCCAACGCCCTGGTGCTGGGGCAGGCCGTCTCCAACTCCAACTCGGGCGCCCTTGATGAAATGGTCGAGGTCCACTTCACCCTTCCCGCCCATCTCGATCTCACCCTGGTACGAAATCTGGCCCAGGAATCGGCGAGCAGTTCTCCTTACGTCTATCTCAAAAAGCCGATCCGGGTGCTGATCGAAGACCGCTTCGACCGCACCTTCCTGACCCGGCTGACGATCAAGGCCTATGTTCTCGACATCCGCTTTGAACGGCTGCTGGCGAGCGATATCACGGAGCGCTTCAAAAACGCCCTTCTGGAGCGACAACTGATTCCGGAGACGCAACTGGGGCAGGTCATCGTCGATTGATGAAGACAGGGGAGTGTGGCAAGAAAAGGAAAAGATGGAACGGAATCGGGGGGACGCCGACGGGCGCCCCCCTTTTTTGTCAGAAGTCGAAAAAGACCGCCAGACTGGAGGTGAAATCGGCGCTGCCGTCCGACAAGCCGGTGCCGACATAGCCTTCGAAGGCCACATCCGCGACCGGGCGCCAGACCAGTTTGAGGCGACCTTCCAGCGCTTCGTCGGCACCGTCGGCGGGGGCGGTCGCACCCACGGCCTGCACGGCGCCGTAGAGGCCGTCGTTCAACTGATAACCGAGGCCGCCGTTGTAACGGAAATAATCCTGACTATCGTACAGATCCGAATCCCCCTGCACGACGTAAACCCCTTCGGCGAAAAGATGCCAGTCGCCCAGCCACTTGGCGACGGTTAGACCGGGACCGAAATCGAACTCGCCGGTGCCGAGCCCCTTGTCCTCGTCCGCCGTCGGAAACTTGAGGTAGAAGGTGGGGCGGATCTGGGGCGTCCCCGAATTTTCCTCGATCAGCACATAACCGGCGGTCAGGGTGATGTCCCCCAGGCCGCTCTCGGAAGTATCACGGCTTTTCGTGGTGGTGGTCGTCGTGGTGGTGGTTGTCGTCGAATCGGTAGTCGCCGCCGCCCGCCTGCCGCGCACCGCCCCGGCGGCGGAACCGCCGGAAGTACGGTAGACCACCGTCGAAACGTCGCCGTCCTCCAGGGATTGGTAGACGTAGGGGATGATCAGCTCGAAGTCGAGACGCTCGCTGGGATAGAAATCGATATAGAGGGGGACGGAAACGAAATCGCTGTCGCTGCCCGTGCCGTAATCGCCGGTTTCGTAGTCCAGCCCGATCCCCAGAGAGAAAAGGGGACGCTCGGCCATGCGATATTCGGTAGGGTCGGAAGCCCGCGCCGCGCCGGCCGACGCGGCGAAGATCATCAGTGTGGCCAGAGCGGCCGAAAACAGTCTGTTCATAGAGAAAAGTCCTGACGCCGTCCGGCGCAAAAGGGGGGGAAACCGTGAGGGGTGAGGAGTTAAAGGTGAGGCGCCCCTGGATCGTCGCAGATGGGCGTTTTTCATCAGCCGTTAACCCTTAATGGTTGCGGCCTCCGCCGCGCATTTGCCGCATCGGCATCGGGCGTTGGTGCATGGGCCGCTGCCCGCCCGACCAGGCCGGGCGGCCGGTATCGCGCTGGCGCAAGGCGATATCCCGGCTGTCCCCGGCGCGGGCGATGTTCTGCACCATGAGATAGGCGACGCCGTCCTTCCCTAGGGCCTTGGAGCCCCGCGCCGAAACGACATCGCCGGGACGCAGTTCCAATCCCTGCTCCCGCCAGTAATCGCCGGGACCGAGGACCAGCGAGACCCGCTCCCCGCTGCTCTCCACCACCGCCAGGGCCGGTTCCCGCCCCTGCCCCGGGGAAATTTCGACCACCGTTCCGCTGAGGGAAATCACCGTATTTTCGTCATAGCCCTGATGCAGATCGAGGCCGCTCTTCTCCCAAGCGCTGTCGGAGCCGAACCACCATCCGGCGCGGGCCGGGGACGGCGCGGACCAACAGAGGCCAAGGGCAAGCAGAATGAGAAAAAAACGGCCGGTCATGACGATACCTTTCCTGCGTGAAACCTGATCCCGAAAAGGGCCGGAGTCCGAGCTCCGGCCCCCCGGAATCAAGAATTATTCCACCGTCCGCTTCGAGCTGCCGAAGCCGGTGCCGTCCTGGGGACGGGGGGCGAGTTCCGAGCCGTCGGCGAGCCCGAGCTTGCGCTGGCTGCCCTGGGCGCTGCCGGCGGGGGTGGTCAGGCCGTCGCCGGTGTTGACATGCAACTGCTGCCGGGACTGGGTCTGAAGTTTGCTCTGGGTCTGGACCTTGGTCGCGGTGCGGGTCTGCAAGCCCTTGCCGCCGGCACCGCCGGCCCCGGCGCCCTTGCCGGCGAAAGCGTAACCGCCCAGGGCCAGGGTACAGGCCGCGGCCAGAACAACAACTTTAACAAACTGCTTTTTCATGATGAATCCTCCGTGTTGGTGTGTTGTGGGTTAATGCGCGCAAGCCTCAGTAATCCACAGACCGTGCCAACCGGAAAAAGATTCACAACCACATGGAATCACTTCACTTAAATAGTGAGACGACGCATTGGTGCAAACCGCAAGGTGCAAAGATTGCATCTACTGACACCATTTTTGCACCCATCATTCTTCATCCCCGATCAAGCCATAGCGCTTCAGCCGGTATTGCAGGGTGCGCTTGGAAATACCGAGCTTCTCCGCCGTCAGCCGCCGGTTGCCGCCGCAGGCCTCCAGGGCGTCGAGAATCGCCTGGCGCTCCACCTCTTCCAAGCGGGGAGCCTCAGTCGGCGCACTCGCTTGCGCCCTCGCCGAAAAATCCGGCAGCTGCTCCCGGCGAACCCGTCCCCGGCCGAGAATCACCGCCCGCTCCATGACATTCTGCAACTCGCGGATATTCCCCGGCCAGTGGTAACGGCGCAGGTATTCGAGCGCCTCGGGGTCGATGCCGGAAAGTTCCTTGCCGGTAAGACGGGCAAAACGGCGGATGAAATAGTCGACCAGCCCGGGCAGGATGTCGAGACGGCTCCGCAACGGGGGGAGCTCGATGGGGAAGACATTGAGGCGATAGAAGAGATCCTCGCGAAAACGCTTTTCCCGCGCCTCCTCGCCGAGATCGCGGTTGGTCGCCGCCACCACCCGCGCGTCGGAGAGGATCTCGCGGCTGCCGCCGACCCGCTCGAAGCGCCGCTCCTGCAACACCCGCAGCAGCTTGGCCTGCAAGGGCAAGGGCAATTCGCCGATTTCGTCGAGAAAGAGGGTGCCCCCCTGGGCCAGCTCGAACTTGCCGCGCCGAGTCTGGACGGCGCCGCTGAAAGCGCCGCGCTCGTGGCCGAAGAGCTCGCTTTCGAGAAGGTTTTCCGGGATTGCCGCGCAGTTGACGGCGACGAAGGCTCCCTGCCGGCGCGGGCTGTAGAGATGGATCGAGCGCGCCACCAGCTCCTTGCCGGTGCCGCTCTCCCCCTGCAAGAGGACGGTGGTCGCGGTCGCCGCCACCTCCCGTACCAGGCCATGGACCTCGGCCATGACCTTTCCCGCGAAGATCAGCTCGACCGGCGGCAGGCCGGCGGCCTCGGTCTCCTTGAGGGCAAGATAGTCCCGCTCGCGGCTGCCGGCGTGCAGGTGCTTGCCGACCAGGGTCCGCAGGGTTTCGGGATCCTTGAGGGGCTTGGTGAGAAAATCGGCCACCCCCTCCTTGATCGCCGCCACCGCCTCTTCGATGGTGCCGAAGGCGGTGAGAAGGATAAAGGGGGCGGCACTCCCCTCCCCGCGCGCGGCGCGGAAAAAGTCGAGCCCGCTCATCCCCGGCAGCTTGAGATCGGAGAGGATCAGATCGTACTGACCCCGGGCCAAAAGAACGAGCCCTTCCTCCGCCGTCTCCACCGCCTCCGGCGCATGCCCGGCGCCGCGCAGAACGGTCTGGAGAAACCCCCGAAAGGTCCGGTCATCTTCAACGATCAGAATCCGCGCGCTCATTGTCCGCTCCTCTTCGCCGTCGGCAAGGTGACCGTGAAGACGCTCCCCTGCCCGGGAACACTTTCGACGGTCAGGGTTCCGTGCATTTCATCCAGATATTTCTTGCAGATGGCCAGGCCGAGACCGGTCCCCCGCGCCCGCCGGGTGAAAAAGGGCTCGAAGATGCGCGGCAGATCCTCGGCGGCGATTCCCTGGCCGGTGTCGCTCACTTGCAGCTCCACTTTCCCCCCGCGCTCCCACGCCGTCAGCCGCACCTCGCCGCCCGCCGCCGTCGCCTGCACGGCATTGACCAGCAAATTGAGCAACACCTGGCGCAGGCGGTCGGCGTCGGCCAGTACCGGCGGACTCGCGTCTTCGGCGCATTCCAGGCGCACCCCGGCGGCGCGGGCACTCCCTTCGACCAGGGCCAACACCTCTTGCGCCAGAGCCGGAAGCGCGACCGGGGCGAGCTTGGGAAGGGAGGGCTGGGCATAGGCGAGCAGATCGTTGACCAGCTCTTCGAGGCGCACCGACTCGGTCACCACCTGCCGGGCGAACTGGCGCTGTTCCTCATGCCCCAGGGTTTCTTCGAGCAGTTGGGCGTAGCCCTTGATGCCGGAAAGGGGATTGCGTACCTCGTGCGCCAGCACCGCCCCGAGGGTGCCGAGTTGGGCGAGATGTTGCTGCCGGGCCATTTCCCGACGGTGGCGGGCGGCGCGGCGCGCCTGGAGGTAAAGGACGATGCCCATGCCCCAGCCCGCCGCCAGCAGCAGGCCGAGGACCATGAGTCCGTTGCGCGCCCGCCGGACCACGGCGTCGGCCTGGTAGGTGTGCAGCACCAACCGCTGGATCAGTTGCCGGTCGGGCAGGTGCAGGGGGGCGAGGAATTCGTAAACTTCCTCGCCGGTGCCGAGCACGATGCGCCCTTCCCAAAAACCCCGGGCGGTAAAGGCCGGCGGCGTGTAGTCATCCGCCGTCAGCGTGCCGACCAGGTCGGGATTGCTGTGAAAAAGAAGCAGCCCCGCGGGGTCGCTGACCGCATAAAAGGCGATATCCGGACTGCTCACCCGGCGCAGCAGGACCAGGGAGGGATCCTGGTTGGCCAGCGCCTCGAAGGTCGACGCCAGGGACAGGGCCAAACCGCGAAGGGTTCCCTCGGCGATGGGCCGGGCGCTGCGGTAGTTGCTCACCCCGAAGGCCCCGAGCAGACCGGAAAAGAGCAGTCCGACCAGCACCAGCCAGAAGCCCGGTCCGAGGGGAATCCTTTTCATTGCCGCCATGATCCCTTCATCCCGCCTTTCCCCTTTGCTCATGCACGCTGAGTAGCCCAACAAAAAAGCAAAAGCAATCAAAAAAAGCTGAACGGTCCAGCGTCCGGATGGTGGCGATACGGTGGCGACACCCGCGCGGGCATCGACAACTGCATTTCGCCTATCCGGCCCCGTTGACAAACGCCGCCGACGCGATAAACGGATAAAGAACATTTTTTACCCGCGCGCGGAAAAGGAGGTGGCCCATGGGAACCAAAGGCAGGGCAATCATCGGATTGGATGTCGAGGAACTGTTGAAACTGCTCAACAAGGCCTTCGCCGACGAGTGGCTGGCCTACTACCAGTACTGGGTCGGCGCCAAGGTCGCCAAGGGACCGATGAAGGACGCCGTCATCGCCGAACTGCTCCAGCACGCCACCGAGGAGTTGGGGCATGCGAACCTGGTCGCCGACCGCATCATCCAGCTCGGCGGCACCCCGCTCACCACGCCCAAGGTCTGGTTCGACTGGAGCAACTGCGGCTACGACGCGCCCGACGACCCCTTCGTTCGCACCCTGCTGCAGCAGAACATCCAGGCCGAACAGTGCGCCATCGGCGTTTATGACCGGATGATGAAACTGACCGAGGGCAAGGACCCCCTCACCTATAACATGGCCCTGACCATCCTCACCCAGGAGGTCGAACACGAAGAGGATCTCCAGGCGCTGCTCGAAGACCTCGACCTGATGATGCCGGCGCCCCGCTGACCGGCGCTCTCCCCCCCAAGCGGAAATCCATGAACCAGCCGACGCCCTCGGGAAAAACTTTCCGGGGGCGTCGGTCGTCGGGTGGACCGCCGGCGCCTGTCCGGCTACAATTCTGTTCTCATCCCACGTGCCCTTTACGTGTTTGGGCCAAGCGGAAGAGAGAAAGGAAAGGCTGCGATGGCGGACAAGCCAAAAATTCTCGTGACCGGAGCGAGCGGCTTCATCGGCCGGCGACTGGTCGCCAGGCTCCTGGCCGAAGGCTACCTGCCGCGCTGTCTGTCGCGACGGAAAGTCGCCGCATCGTCGGGCGGCGTGGAAAACGTGATCGCCGACCTGCTCGACCCGGACTCCCTGAGGGACGCCCTCGACGGCATCGAAACCGCCTACTATCTGGTCCATTCCCTCGACGCCGGAGAGAAGGATTTCGCCGCCAGGGATCGGGCGGCGGCGGAAAATTTCGTCGCCGCCGCCGAACGGGCGAAGCTGCGGCGGGTCATTTACCTGTCGGGGCTGGGCGCCCACGAAGAGCTCTCGGACCATTTGCGCAGCCGCCACGAAGTGGGGGAAATCCTGCGCCGGGGGAACTTCGCCACCACTGTCCTGCGCGCCGCCGTCATCATCGGCGCCGGCGGCTCATCCTTTGAAATCCTGCGCTTCCTGGTCCGCACCCAACCGGTCATCCCCGACCTGCCCGGCTTGCGGACCCGCTGTCAACCCATCGCCGTCGACAACGTGATCGGCTACCTGGCCGGTTGCCTGAACGCGGAAGCGACCGCCGGAGCCACCTTCGACATCGGCGGGCCGGAGATCCTCAGCTACCGGGAGATGCTCGAACATCTGGCCCAGGTCGCCGGCCACGTCAATCTCTATTTCCCCACCCCGGTCTTCTCGGCCTGGCTGACCTCGCGGCTGATCGGCCTGCTCTCGCCGGTCAAAAGCGAGGTGGCGCTGGCCTTGCTCAAAGGACTGAATAACGAGGTAGTCTGCCGGGAAAACCGCCTCCGCGAACTGATCCCCGAATCGCTGATCCCCTACGACCGGGCCGTGGCCCTGGCCCTTGAGGAAATCCAAGCGGGGCGAGAAGCCAGATCCTCTTCGACAAATTTTCAGAGCCGGCCATGAACAACATCCGGATGGACGCTTCTCCCCCGGTTTTTTCCAGCCGCGATCCGCTCGGGGCGCCCTGATGGGCTGGCTCTTTTGGCTCGCCCTCGCGACCCTGGCCGCCTACGCCGTCATCGCCGTCGATGTCTTCAGCGGCAGCCGCAAGCTGCGCTTTCTGCGGGAGGTTCCCACCACGTTGCCGGAGCGGCCGCCGAGGGTTTCGCTGATCGCCGCCGCCCGCAACGAGGAGCGAAACATCGAGGCGGCGGTGCGGTCGCTGCTGAAGCTCGACTATCCGGAACTGGAACTGATTCTCGTCAACGACCGCAGCGAGGACCGCACCGGGGCGATCCTCGACCAGTTGGCGCGGGAAGACGGGCGCCTGTGTGTACTGCATGTCGCCGAACTGCCGCCGGGCTGGCTCGGCAAGAATCACGCCCTGTGGCTCGGCAGCCGCCAGGCCCGGGGGGAACTGCTGCTCTTCACCGATGCCGACGTGCTGATGCGCCCCGATGTCCTGCGCCGGGCGGTCCATCTGCTGGAAAGCGCCGGGCTCGATCATCTCGCGGCCACCCCCGAAGCGCACATGCCGAAGCTGCTGCTCAATCTGTTCATGGCCGCCTTCGGCTTTGTCTTCGGGGTCTTCACCCGCCCCTGGCAGGCCCGCGACCCGAAGAGCCCCCGCCATATCGGCATCGGCGCCTTCAACCTGGTGCGGGCCGAAGCCTACGCCCGAGTCGGCGGCCACCGGACCATCGCCCTGCGCCCCGACGATGACCTCAAACTGGGAAAAATCCTGAAAAAAGCCGGCTACCGTCAGGATCTCGCCTACGGCACCGGCCTGCTCCAGGTCGAGTGGTACGCCAGCGTCGGCCAGCTGATTCGCGGCCTCGAAAAAAACGTCTACGCCGGCACCGACTACCGCCTGTGGCTGGCCCTGGGCGGCGTGGTCTTCCAGCTGCTCGGCGGCGTCTGGCCCTATCTCGCCCTCTTCGTCACCGCGGGGCCGACCCGGTTGGTCTACCTCGCCGTCGTCCTCCTGCTCAGCCTGCTCATCGCCGACAGCGCCCGCTTTCACGGTTTCAGCCCCTGGTACGCCGTCGGTTTTCCCCTGACCTCCACCCTCTTCGCCTACATTGTCCTGCGCACGGTCATCCTCAACCACTGGCAGGGGGGCATCACCTGGCGCGGCACCTTCTATCCCCTCGACCAGTTGCGCGCCAACCGGGTGTGACGCCTACGGCAGCGGAAAGGTGCCCGCCACCCGCGCCAGCAGGTAGTAATCGTCCACCTCTTCCATGAGAAAATCGACGAAGGCGCGGTTGGCGGCGGAGAGCCCGGCGTTCTTTTTCCAGGCGATGGCCAGGTCGATAAACAGGGGCGGATCGCAGGAAACCGCCGCCAGCTCCGTCTCGCGCACCACCACCGTCTTGAGCATGAAAGCCAGGCCGAGCTCTTCCCGCACCAGTCCGGCGATGAGGGAATAGAGGTTCGATTCCGCCGCCACCGTCGGCACGCAACCCGCCTGGGCCGCCAGTTCGTCGATCAGTTCACGCAGGTGATAGCCCGCCGTGAAGTGGATGAGGGGCTCGCCGAGCAGTTCGGGCAAGGGGACTTTCTTCCCTCCGGCGAAGGGATGGTCGCGGCGGACGCAGGCCACCACCTCCTCGCGCAGCAGCGGATGGGATTCGAGCCCTTCCGGCACCGCGCCGGCGATGATGCCCATATCGAGCTCCCCCTGCTCGATCCGCCGCTGCAGGTTCCAGGCACTGTCGCCGAGGATGGAGAGATTCAGGGCGGGATGGCGGCGCTTGAAGGCCGACAGGATTCCGGGAAAGAAGAAACTGCTCAGCATCGGCGTGAGCCCGACCCGCACCTCCCCCTTGATCAGCCCGCGCAGCTCGTCGAGCTCCCGGCGCGCCCCCGCCACCTTGCGCAGAATCTCCTCGGCGTGACGGGCCAGCACTTCCCCCTCGGCGGTAAGGGTAATTTTCCGGTCGCGGCGGTTGAAGAGCCGAACCTCCAACTCCTCCTCCAGCTTGCGGATGGCGATGCTCAAGGCCGGCTGAGCGATGTTCAGCCGTTCCGCCGCCCGGGTGAAACTGCCGAAACGGGCCACTTCGAGAAAAAACCGTAATTGCCGCAAATCCATCGACACCCTCCCCGCCTGTTTGTCATATCTAAAATATATAATACTGATAAAAACAATATATTTTCGATATAAAAAACTTGCCCTTATACTTGGATTAAACCAACAGCGAGGAATCCCCATGGCCGTCTATCTCGACTGCAACGCGACAACTCCGGTGGAACCTTCGGTCGCGGCCCTGGCGGCGCGCTTCCTTGAAAAGGATTTCGGCAACCCGGCCAGCCCCATCCACGACTACGGGCTCTTCGCCCGGGCCGCCGTCGAGCATGCCCGCGCCCAGATCGCCAAGGTCGTCGCCGCCCGCCCCGACGAGGTGATCTTCACCAGCGGCGCCACCGAGGCCAACAATCTCGCCCTGCTCGGCCTGGCCGAAACGGCCTGGCGCGAGGGTCGGTGCCACATCATCACCACCGCCGTCGAGCACAAGGCAGTGCTCGAACCCTGCGAAGAATTGCAACGCCTCGGCTTCGAGCTGACGGTGCTCCCCGTCGGCGCCGACGGCCGTTTCAATCCGAAGCAACTGGCCGCCACCCTGCGCCCCGACACGGCGCTGGTTTCGACCATGCAGGTCAACAACGAAACCGGGGTGAGCCAGCCCCTCGCCGAGACGGCGGCCATCCTCGCCGGGCACGGAGCCTGGTGGCACGTCGATGCCGCCCAGGGCTTCGGCAAGGAGCTCGAACCGCTGCAAAATCCACGCATCGACCTGATCGCCGTCAGCGGCCATAAAATCTACGGACCCAAGGGGATCGGCGCCCTCGTCGCCCGCAAACGGGACGGCCGCCTGCCGCCACTGAAACCGCTCATGTTCGGCGGCGGCCAGGAGCAGGGCTTGCGCCCGGGCACCCTGCCGGTGCCGCTCATCGCCGGCTTCGGCGAGGCGGCCAAGCTCGCCCTGCGCGACCACGAACAACGCCGGGAGGCCTGCCGCACCTTCCGCGCGGAGGTGCTGCAGGCCTTCGCCGAACTCGGCGCCCGGCAGAACGGCGACGAGCGCTACACCCTCCCCCACGTGCTGAATGTCTCCCTCCCTGGCATCCCCTCGGATAAGGCCATTCACGCCCTGAAGGGAACGATCGCCCTGTCGAGTACCTCGGCTTGCACCTCCCACACCCGCACCCCCAGCCACGTGCTGGCGGCCATGGGCATCCCCCCCGAACGGGCGGAATGCTCCCTGCGCCTTTCCTGGTGCCACCTCACCCCGGCGGTGGATTGGCAACGGGTAACGGAAATTCTGCGCCAACTACGCCCATCCTAAAGGAGACGACAATGAATCCACTGTTCAAAGATCTGGAGGCCGCGACCCTGGAGCAGTACAACGACGGGGATCTTCCCCAATGGCTGGCCGATCCGGTGCTGGAGGTGGCCCGAAAGCCGGAGAAATACGGTGACAGGGAATATCTGGTGGAGATGCTGCTGGCCCAGGTTCGCGAGTACGACGTCTACGCCGAAACCGGCTGCTGCAAATGGGCCTACGACCACGAGGATCTGAAACGCACCCTGGGCTGGCTCAAGGAGGGAGAATAATGGAACTTTTTACGGAACTGCGCGCCGTCACGGAAGCGGCGCAACGGGAACAGGATCTACCCGACCCGCTGGCGGCGAAGATCTTCGCCATTCTCGATAATCCGGAGTTGTTTCGCGCCCGGGAGAAGGAAATCCGCGAGCTGATCGGCCAGGTCAACGATTACGACACCTACGGCCAAACCGGCTACATGGGCATGGGCGTCAACAACGCCATCCTCGAAGGGACGCTGAACCGGCTCTGGGCTTCGGTATAAAGGGTCCGGCTTCCAAGCTGCCAGCCCCTTCGCTGACTCTCGGCATCCCCCTTCACCGCGGCATCAGCGCGAACACGCCCCAGCCCAGGTATTCACGGGTGTAAGTGGTGTAGCGCTCGGGTTCCGAGGTCAGTTGGGCGCGAACTTCATTCGCGAGTTCATCGGCGGGATTGGCTTCCAGCCAGCGGCGCATGGTGAGCCATTTGGCCGCTTCGTATCGGTCCCAGCCGTCCTGGTCGGCCAGCACCATTTCCACGACGTCGAAGCCGAGGTGGCGGAAAGACGCGAGAAGTTCCGGAAGGCTGAGAAAGTCGGAGATCGCGTGGGCGAGACAGCCCTTGGCAACCGCTTCCGTCGGCGGCAACTGCCGCCAGTAGGGCTCACCGATGAGGATGATCCCGCCGGGGCGCAGGCTCCGCGCCAGCAGCTCGATGGTGCCGGCAACGCCCCCACCGATCCAAGTGGCGCCGACACAGGCCGCCACCTCGGTCTTCTCGTCGGCGACGTAGCCGGCGGCATCGCCATGGATGAAGTTGACTTGATCGGCGACGACGAGCTCTTCGGCCCGGCGTTTCGCCTGCTCGGTGAACAGCCGGCTCATGTCGATGCCGGTGCCGACAATGCCGTGATCCCGCGCCCAGGTACACAGCATCTCCCCCGAACCGCTGCCGAGGTCGAGCACCCGAGCACCCGCTTCCATCCGCAGCGCCGCTCCGAGAGTGGCGAGCTTTTCGGGGGTGATCGGGTTGTGGATGCGGTGAGCACTTTCAGTGATGTTGAATATTCGAGGGATGTCCATTGCGGTTGTCACTCTTACGGGCTCAGAAAGTCGTTAGTTTTCTATTTCTTTCGCAATTTTGTTTATTTTTTCTGGAACACCCCAAGAGTCATAAACCTGACTATTGTTCTTTGCTGCTTCTTTCATTGCTGATATATGCTTTGAATTTAAAAATTTTGACTGTTCAATTAGAGCAATTAGCCTTTTAGACTCTGCGTATGTTTCCGCAAGGATAAGCTTACCCACCAAGGCCCCTGTAATTTTCGGTCCAATAGTTGGATTGATGAGGAGTAAATCGAAAAGATTTTGAGCGATCTGTGCCGGGGTTTTCTCCACACCTTGCAATGCTTGATATTTTCCAATAAAACCGTATGGATCCAGACCCAACCGAACAGAAATAATAGGGAGCTTTCTGCCTATTGCTACACCAACTTCTTGGTCACACCAATTGCTTTCTTTAAAACCAGGGGACAATAGTGCAACTAAGCCGTCCATTGTAGAAAGGGCCGACTCAATTTCTGACTGCCACTCTTTAGTTGGTTCAATGTCTTCGTGGGCGACAAAAGCAGAAATGCTATATTTTGCAAGTTCGTCTTTTAAGGATTTTGTTTCTTTTTTCATTTTTGCAAGATGGCTAAGAAACAATCGGGCATCTTGCTCACCCCAGAACCCTGGATTCACAGTGGATGCAAGCTGGCTTGCCACTCCGAAGTGTTTTGCGAGTTCTAAAAGAGGTTTGGCAGCAGCGTCTCCCAGCATTTGTATTACATAAGTCTCTTTGTTTCCATTCCATTGATCAGTCCAAGGCAGACCAAACTGCTTAAGCGTAAGGTCAATAAATTCCCACTCTTCTTTTGCCAATTCTTCGGCAATACCCTTTATGTATTTAATACGGTCTGATGGATGCATTTTATTTCCTAAATCTAACCACTGTAAGGCCACAAGGGACGCTCTTAAAAAATAAAGAACTACCCCTCCAGCTTGAAATCGTAGTCCCGTGCAAGAACTTCTCCGCGCGCAACGGCATAGCTGATGCCCGGTATGCTCAAACCGAAGGCGCGAGAAAGTTCGGACAGCGACATGCCCAACTCCTTTGCAGCCCAGAAGCAAACGAGACTTCTTGCTTTGACCCTAGTGCTCTGGCGACTGCGGGAGAAGATGTCAGCGACTTCAATCCCCAAAAGCGCCGCGGCCCTCTCGGCAAGTCGCTGCAGGTCGTAACCGGAGGATTTCAAGACATACTGCCGATTCAGCGACTCGCCGGCCCGCGAAAGAATAGTCTCCACAAAATCCGATTCGCCCAAGATACGCTCATCGCTCATCACATGGCCCCGGCCACAGTGCTTTGCTTCCGCCCAGCAGCCGGAGCTTCGAATCAGCCCTCCCCCGGTCAAATCCTTACGCTCTCCCTGTTGAAGCCCTTCCTCCATGTAAGCAAAATAAGCTTGCCTGGCGGTGGACGTTCTGTTGCCGAAAAAGGCTAAAACATGTGTCACATCCTGCCACGCCACTTCAGCAACGCCGATCAGCGCACCATGACCGCAATACCGGTAACGTTGCAATCCGGCCAGATCGGCGACCAAGCCGGCCCTGAGAGGGTTCAAATGGATGTAGCGGACCAGTTCCTTGAGATAGACCTCTTCCTGGCAGACGATGGATTTGAAACGGTTCTGGAAAAGCTGGCCACTGCGGGAGTGGCGTTTGTTGAATCCGACGACATAGCCGGTCAGTAATCGGCGCATGAGATTGGACAGCGGGACATCGCCGGTCCGAAAAAGAAAGTGCGCATGATTGGTTAACAGAACCCAGCCATAACAGGCGGTTCTGGTTTCCGGAAGTAATTTCTCCAGGCGCTGGAGAAAATCGTCCCTATCGGCTTTGTTGCGGAATATGTTGCGACGCTCTATGCCCCGGATCATCACATGATGGAAAACCCCGGGCGCGTCAAGGCGTGCGGTTCGTGGCATTTGGGAAGACTAGCACAGCGTCGGCGGCAGTCAAATTAATTTCCTAAGAGCGTCCCTCATTTCCTTCCCTAAGAGCGTCCCTCATTTCCTTCCTAAAGATGGGGACCATCTCTATTTTTTTCTTGCCAACCAGAATATTTACCACCCCTGCACTTTAGGGTATGGTAATAATTATCACATTAGTGATTTTAGGGAGAGAAAAGTAAACGTGAGTGTGCGTTTTCGTTGGACGCGTTTCGAAACAGACGCTGGCTAAAGAAAGGATGTGTGAGATGTCTGAAAAAATCCAAATCGAAGAAATGATGAAAAAGGCACGCATTGCCCAACAGGCCTTTGAACCTTTTGATCAGGCGGGTGTGGATGCAATTGTCAGAGCCGTTGCGAAGATTGTTTATGACCATGCGGAGGAACTTGCTTACGACGCCGCAACCGAAACCGGAATGGGCGTTTATGAAGATAAGGTGGCCAAATGCATCGGCAAATCGAAAGTCATCTGGAACCACTTGAAAGATAAAAAGTCCGTCGGCATCATCGGCCGAGATGAGAGCCGCGGTCTGGTGTTCGTCGCCAAACCCAAGGGGATTGTGGGCGCGATAATGCCCACCACAAATCCTGTTGTCACCCTCATGTGCAATGCCATGTTGGCTTTCAAGGGGCGTAATGCCATCATTATCGCAGCGCATCCACGGGCAAAAGCCGTCACCTGTAAAACGACCCGCCTGATCAAAGAAGAAATCGCAAAACTCGGCGGTCCTGAAAATCTTATCCAATGTATCGAAGAGCCATCAATCAAGTTAACTCAAGAACTTATGAAGTCGGTCGATGTGCTGGTAGCAACGGGCGGGCCCGCAATGGTTGCTGCCGCATACAGCAGTGGCAAGCCATCCTATGGCGTCGGCCCCGGAAACGTTCAGGTATTGATCGACATCGATATCGACTATAACGATGCGGCCCAAAAGATCATCTATGGGCGAAAATTCGACAATGGGATTATTTGCTCTGGGGAACAGTCGATTATTGCCCCGGCGGATCGATATGAAGAAGTTATCGCAGCATTTAAATCGAATGGCGCCTTCTATGTCGACGATCAAGCCATCGTCGATAAATTCAGAAATGCGCTATTTGTAGACGGACATCTATTCGCCGATGCGGTTGGACAGAGCGTGGCAAAAATGGGTGAGCTTGCGGGGGTTGAAATCCCTGAAAACACAAAAATCATTATGCTGCGTTCGAACGATAGAGATGATGATATTTTGCGCAAAGAGAAGATGTTCCCCGTCATGGTCGCATTCAAATATGACTCATTTGCAGAAGGCCTTGCCATCGCCAAAAAGAATCTATTTATTGAAGGGGCCGGTCACTCGGCAGCCATTCATTCAAATAATAATAACCACATCGAAGCTGCCGGCATTGAACTCCCCATCAGCCGTCTGGTCGTCAATGAGCCAAGTTCGACCACAGCCGGCGGCAGCCTGTATAATGGTTTTGCGCCGACCACGACGCTCGGTTGCGGTTCCTGGGGAAACAATTCCATCTCGGAAAATCTCGATTACAAGCATTTGATCAATATTTCAAGAGTCGGTTATCCCCAGAAAAACAGACCGATTCCAACCGACGAAGAAATCTGGGCTTAGCTTTATGTGATTTAAAAATCTACAGGGACAACGCAAACGGGGTCGTGTCTCCACAGACACGACCCCGTTTTGCCTATTTATCACGAAAGGGCACAAAAGGATCAGGTCTCAACTACGGACTCATAACCATGACCAAGCATCCAAGTTGCCAAGTCGACCTTCGCCGATCCTCAGCAGCCCCCTTCATCGCGGCATCAGTGCGAACACGCCCCAGCCCAAGTATTCGCGGGTGTAAGCGGCGTAGCGCTCGGGTTCCGAGGTCAGTTGGGTGCGAACTTCCTGGGCCATCTCGTCGTCGGGATTGGCTTCGAGCCAGCGGCGCATGGTCAACCATTTGGCCGCCTCGTAGCGGTCCCAGCCGTCTTGGTCGGCCAGCACCATTTCGACAACGTCGCAGCCCAGGGAGCAGAAAGAGGCGAGGAGTTCGGGAAGGGAGAGGAAGTCGGAGATGGCGTGGGCGAGACAGCCCTGGGCGACCGCTTCCGTCGGCGGCAACTGCCGCCAGTAGGGCTCACCGATGAGGATGATCCCGCCGGGGCGCAGGCTCCGCGCCAGCAGCTCGATGGTGCCGGCGACGCCCCCGCCGATCCAGGTGGCGCCGACACAGGCCGCCACCTCGACCTTCTCGTCGGCAACATAGCCGGCGGCATCGTCATGGATGAACCGGACCTGATCGGCAACGCCGAGTTCTTCGGCACGGTGTTTCGCCTGATCGGTAAAGAGCCGGCTCAGGTCGATGCCGGTGCCGACGATACCGTGATCGCGCGCCCAGGTACACAGCATCTCCCCCGAACCGCTGCCGAGGTCGAGCACCCGAGCACCCGCTTCCAGCCGCAGCGCCTCGCCGAGAGTGGCGAGCTTTTCGGGGGTGATCGGGTTGTGGATGCGGTGAGCGCTTTCGGTGATGTTGAAGATGCGGGGGATGTCCATTGCGGGGAATTTCCTTACGGGTGTGAATGGATTTTGGCAGGGGACGGGCAGTTCAACAGCGCCATCGGCAGTCAAATTAATTTCTTAAGGGCGTCCCCTCTTTTCCTCATTATCATCGACTTTGCTCTGGTCGAACGTTCGGGAAAAGATTTAGCCGTTCTTCTGTTGCTCAATGAACAGGAAAATGGCAGCGGGCGTGCCTGGCTGCAATTGGTGCAGTAACACAAAATCCGCTCTCATGGTTGCTCCCTCCACAGACCTCCCAGTCTGTTCTGATCTCAAAGCGCCCTGGGCGTTTATCTGAAGGACTAAAAGCCCTTTTGGTAACCCCAGGGCGATCACCGTCACGGCGTATAAATTTGCTCGCCGAGGTTACCTAAGGGACGAAGTGCGTGGATGCCTGAGGCAGGACTGCGCTTTTCACCCTTCCCGTCTCAAAATCCCCAAATTCCGCAAACCCCCGAACCGGCACAGGCCTTATTGTGCAAAGATTGCGCACACTATGCAGTAATTGCACGATTCGCGCACCCCAAAACGAAAAAAATCAGCAACTTGGCCGCTGGCACAAAACTTTCATAAAAGTTGGCCACAGCCCTCTTGTGATGATGAGCGATTCAAAAAGGACACAAGCCATGAAACAACACAACCGACAGGCCGGGTTCACGCTGATGGAACTGATCATCGTGGTCGCCATTATCGCCATCAGCGCAGCCATCGCCATTCCTGGCATCATGAACTGGCTGCCGAACTACCGGTTGAGTGGCGCCGCGCGCGAACTATTTTCCAACATGCAGAAAGCAAAATCTGAGGCCGTCAAACGCAACACCAGTGTCGGCATCGCATTCACCACCGTTGTGTTTCCGGCTACGGGCGGCGGCTACACCGTTTTTATCGATGACGGTGAAGGTGGAGGCACCCCCGCTAATGCCGTTCAAGACGGCGGTGAACGATTGCTGTTCCAAGTCACCATGCCGCCCAAATGCTCGCTGGTTACTGCAACCTTTGGTGGCATTGCAAGCGCGGGCTACAACTCCCAAGGTCTTCCTTTAGGGGGAAGGATTGGCCATGCCGTCATAAGAAACGACAGGTCACGCTGGTTCAGAATGGATTTTTCGACCTCTGGCTATCCCAAAATTAGACGAAGTTCCACAGGGGTTGACGGCAGCTGGCAATAACCAAAACAGGAATGAATATCATGAAGAATAAACCCTTAATTTCGCACATGGAACAACGCGGCTTCACTCTGGTTGAAGTTCTTATCGCTCTGGCCATATCCGGCCTGTTGCTGACAGCAGTTTATGCGGCCTTCCAGTCGCAGCAGAAGAGCTACCTGACCCAAGACCAGGTTGCGGAAGTTCAGCAAAATATTCGCGCCGGAATAAGCTCGCTGATTCAGGAACTACGTATGGCGGGATATGATCCGTACAGATCAGGCAACGTTGGCATTACGGATGCCCAAGCGACAAGTATAACCTTTACCCAGGTCGCCGATGATGATGGCATTGATAATGACAACGCAGATAATGATGATGAAAGTTCGACGGGTGCGGATGAGGTCGGTGAGTTGAAAAGTGTAACCTTCGAACTCTACGATGCCTACGACGATGGTGATACCGATATTGGCCGACAAGTCGGCAACGACTCTAATACAAAACGAGCCATTGCCGAAAATATCGATCAACTGGAATTTCGGTATTTAGACGAAGATGGCGAGGTAACTGCGAATGAGCGCGACATCCGCAGTGTCCAGCTTTCAGTGTTGGCCCGCGCAGATCGGCCTGACATGCAGTTCACCAATACCCAAACCTATACCACGGCATCCGGCGCCGTCTGGGGGCCATACAACGACAACTTCCGCCGACGCTTCCAAATCATCACGGTGCAATGCCGCAACATGGAGTGATGAATCATGTACCCAAAACTTTTGTCCGATTCTTCCGGTTTCACCCTGATTGAGGTACTCATCACCCTGGTGATCTTTGCCGTCGGCATTCTGGGGCTGGCCCTGATGCAGATTTCGGCCATCAAGGGCAACTCCGTTGCCAACCGGGTTACAGAAGCAGCCAACATCGCCAGTGATCAAATCGAACAGATTTTCAGCTGGGATTATAACGACAACCGCCTTGAAGAAGACACGAACGGCACCTATACCCTCACCAATGGCGCAGATCAAGTTGCCGACGGCCATCGATTGGATGCCGGTGGCAACTATGACATCATCTGGAATGTTCAGGAAAATACCCCGGTAGCGGACAGCAAAACTGTAGCTGTCACCGTCATCTGGTTTGACAAGGGGCAGAGCAAGGCACTCATCCTGTCCACTATAAAGACCCCATAATGGCATTTCCGCCAAACGAGGATTTCATGAACGACCGTCTACAAACCAACGAAAAAGGCTTTGTACTGATCAGCGCCATGCTGTTTCTGATCATCCTGACCACGATTGGCATTCTAGCCACCAACATGACCACGGTGGAATTGCAGATTTCCGCCAATGACCGCATCACTAGAGAAGACTTTTACAACCAGGAAATGGGCTTGACGATTGCAAAAATAAATTACCAAGATTGGATGACCAGTGAGTTTGTTAAAGACAGTACAACGGCCGCTTATTTCCCAGAATCCGGCACCCTGAGTACAGATGCTAACGGAAACGGCATTGATGATCGCAGTGAAATCACCAACAGCGCTGGGGAGGTTATCGCCATCTACAAAGCTCGTAAAATTGACTCTCCAGCAGCAATTATAAGCACGTGGGAAGATGCGGACAAATTTGGCAGTGCAGCCAATCATCCGGCAAATCAGATTCCGGTACTTGAACATAAAACCGACGCATCCAAAGTTCCTGGAAGCGGCTACGGAGCAGGTAATGTGTTAAGGCGCTATGCTTTAACCGCTTATTCACCCAGAAACGATCGTAATGTCATTCTTCAAGAGGGCCTGATTCGCGCATTTCCACAATAAGACACCATAACCATGAGGTTTTTTTACTGCCTTGCCATCGGCAGGCGTTACCCCGAACAAGGAGTACCCTATGAAACTCTCACGATTCTTATTTCTGGTCAGTCTGCTGCTGATGGCTCTTACCGCCCAAGCAGACGATATCGACATCTACGGGGTTTCCGGCATTGGTGAGGGCCTCAAGCCCAACGTGCTGATTATCCTGGACAATTCAGGCAGCATGGACGAAAACGACGTTCCAGGAGAACCTTACGATCCCAATGTAACCTATTCAGGGAACTATGAAACCAACCGGGTTTATGAAAAGGATGGAAAAAGTTGGGATTTCTATTTTTCCGATATTGACTCGGCGAACTGGACCTGTGAACCCGCTCGTACACAACTTAAAACCACAGGTTCCTGGAAAGGAAAGCTCCGCCTAAAAAAAGGAATTGTTACATGCACAAACTCGGGCTCAGCCCATGATTACCGGCTTGGTAATTATCGCAACTTTTTGGCATCAGGCGGTGCTTATCGTATCCGCATGGAAGTGGCCAAAGAGGTAGTCGCCAATCTGATTTATCAAAACCATGAAAAAGTTAATTTTGGTCTGATGGCATTCAATACAGGGGGCAACGCCGATAATGGCGGCTACATCGTGGCTAAATGCGGTGCAGAGTTGCAGACCCTGATCGGTTCATATACTCCCGGAACCTCCGTCATGCTTGATAAGGAACAGAATGATTTTGGCGCGGTCGGAACTCTTTATTCCACAACCTGGACACCGTTATCTGAAACCATGGCAGAAGCGGGTCTCTACTTCGCCGGAAAACAAAGTTGGTTCAATGGAACATCTACCGGCAGCAGCTATCCCCTTGGGAAATACAGCTATTCCTGTACACAAGACAATGATGGTTGTCAAAACTACAACGCGAGCAGTCCCATCGAATTTCGATGTCAGAAAAATTATATTATTTTGGTTACCGATGGAGAGCCAACGCACGATGATGACAAACTTGACATCTTAAACTACATTATCAACCAGCACTTGACTGAAAGTGGAACTGATGGTAACAACAGCTATTTGGATGATGTCGCCGAATTTTTAAATGCCAACGATCTTCTACCAGAACTCGGTTCAGCTGGAGATTTCCCCGATCAGACAGTTACAACCTACACGGTTGGCTTTCAGACAGACCAGGATCTTCTGGAAAGCACCGCCAGCCGTGGTGGCGGCGAGTACTATACCGCCACCAGCGCCGCTGAACTGGGAGAATCGCTGACCAATATCATCGATACCATTGGTCAGCTTAATGAAATGTTTACGGCCTCCACGGTGCCCGTAAGCACTGCGGACGGCGTATTTTCAGGAAATCACATCTATCTTGGCCTGTTTCAACCCACCAATCAGAGCAACTGGCTTGGAAATCTGAAAAAATTTGGCCTTTCCGATGACGGTGCCATTTTGGACAAGTTTGGTAATCCGGCAGCCAATGACAAGGGCACCATTTTCGACAGCGCCACCTCCTATTGGTGCACAGCAGCCGACGGGCCAAATGTAGCAGCCGGTGGCGCCGGCGAACTGCTGCGCGACCGCGCAACAGAACGGGTACTGTACACCTACACGGGCAGCAACAGCGCCCTTAACCACAGCAGCAACATGTTCACGGCCACCAACACGGTTTTAACAGCCGCCACGGACGCTGACCCTCCGGGCTTAGGCCTCAGCCTCGATGACATCAATGCCGTGCATCGAGGCGTGGCTGAAGACTGGCCCTTGGGCAGCCTGTTGCACTTTCAGCCTTTGGTAGAACATTACGATATCGACAACGATGGCGCCTACGATGGTTCCGGCGACAAATCCGTCATTTTTGTCGGTGGCAACGATGGTTTGCTGCATTGTTTTGATGACAGCACAGGCGAAGAGCTTTGGGGCTTTATTCCGCCTGATCTGTTATCCAATATCAACCTGCTGAGCAGTGCAGATGATCTGCTCTACTTTGTCGATGGCAACGCCAGTCTGTATCACTATGACGACGATGGTAGTGCCAATACCCCTGACAAAAAATTACTCATCTTCGGTCAGCGGCGCGGCGGTTTCAGCTACACCACTTTGGATGTGACCAATCACAGTGCACCGCTATATAAATACAGTATCGATGCGGACCACCTCGGTAGTGGCCAAGAGGTTTTGGGACAATCCTGGGCAGAACCCCAACCGTGCCGCATGGGCTACATGGATAACTCTACCTACAAAACCAAGGATGTTTTCTTCCTATCAGGCGGTTACGACATCAACCAAGACAAGGAAGGGGAAGAAAAAGCAACAGAAGACAGCATAGGCCGCGCCGTATTTGCCATTGACGCACAGACGGGCGCGTTGTTCAGTAACTGCCTGTTCAGTCACTCTAACTATGCTTCTATGACCCATTCCATTATTGACGCCGCCGCTTATCCCAGCCCATACACAGGAACCAGCACCCGCATCTACGCCGGTGATCTGAATGGAAATCTTTTCGCGTTCCGAGATGACATCTTCCATCGTAATCGTGATGCCAGCAAAAGCGCTGATTTTGAGGGCAAATACGACGGCCAAGAAGATGGGAACTGGGAGCAGAAATTGAAACTGTATAGCGCCCCAGGCAAGAAAATCTGGTACGCTCCAGAAATTACCTACGAATATTATCCGGTTAATTTTACCTACCCCGCCAACGAAACCGGCGGCTCTAGCGAAGAGATTCGTACCGAATACCGAGTAGGCGACTTCGTATTCTTTGGCACCGGCGACCGTTCGCGCCCGAATGAAACAGGCACCGTTAATGTTTTCTACGCCATAAAAAACAACTGGCAGTGGCCTGACAATTCACCCACAATCATCGAAGCCTATGTCGATAAAAATGACAATGGTACAGTAAAAGCAAAATCCGACAATCACATAATTACTGATGAAGAATATTTCATTCTTGATGTCACTGACAATCGGATCCATGACCAGCAAGTAGATGAACAAGTGCGTATTGATTTTAATAATTTCGTAAAGACTGCTCTTAAGAAACCAAACAACAGGGGATGGTTCCTGCGCTTGATCGAGAAAAATGGCAGTTCTGTAGGTGAAAAGCTGGTTTCATCACCTCTTATTTTCTCTGGTATTGTCCTTTTCACTACCTTCGTCCCTGAATCAAATGCCGATGGAAGCTGTGACGCCGGGAATGATCCCTGTGCCAGCCCAGGCAGCAGTGGAACAGGCTATCTTTATGCGTTGGATTATCTTACCGGCGCAGACGCCTTTAACCTCGTTGAAGAACGACGTTTACCCTTGGCAAAATCCGGCATTCCACCAGCACCGACACTAATCGTGACAGAAGAGGGGCCGATCGTTTTAGTCGGAACACAAGGCCCCTCAGATGATGATGAGGATGACGATATTGACCCTTGGCCAGACTTGAAGAAAAATGTAGTTGAGCGATTTTTCTGGCGGCAGTTAAACCTTAATTAACTCACACTTTCATCAAGGAGACAGCATGCATAAAATTCAAAAAAATATCTTCATCCTGTTTCTCGGGGCTTTCCTCCTCATTGTCGCAAGAGGAAATCTTTTAATGGCCGCTGAAACCGCGAGTCAACAACCTTACCGCTTGGACGCAGGAGTCATGTACATTGTTCCAGACGATAATCTGGCGATTATTGCCGAAAAGGAAATTCACCTGAAATCGCACATCGAGAAAGGGATTAAAGTGTGGGATACCCGGTTTATTGATGCGCAGGACAAAGAAATTAACCTGTCCACCTTCAAAAAGCGCGACCGGGTTCTAGTGACCGGTTCAATCGAAAACGGCAAGATCACCGCCGACGAAATCCGCCTGCTACGACCAGCAGCAGACTAAATCTCCGCGAAAGCTACCCGCTTCTCTGGGCAATCGAGTAGGGTGAGGCGAGCAGATCACGCTCGCCTCATCCCTCTCACAGAACCGTACGTACGGGCCTCGTATACGGCTCCTGTCCATTCTTCCCCTCAGTACGTCTGAGGCAGGTACCCGGTTTGCACTGAACTCATCTCAAAAAGACCCAATTCCTGTAGGTACATGTTGGGAATGGCGTAATGGGCCAGGTTGCCGGCAGAGTTTCGCCAGGAACTCATTTTTATCGCCATGAACTCCCCCTGGTAACCAAGTTGTCTCAGCCTGCGGTGAAGCCGTTTGGGCCTACTCATCTGCTTGGCGCGCAGGCGCCTCCTGATCCACTGCATCAGCACCCTGAACTCCTCCTGGCAGTTCGCTACGCGGAAGTAATTGGCGAATCCCCGAATGACCGGATTCAGGTCGGCGATGACCTTCTCCAGATTCACCGGTGAGTTGCGCCGGGTGATTCCCTTCACCTTGTCCTTGAGCTCCCGAACCTTCTCTCTCTTGATCCGGGTGTAGCCGGTATGGATCGTAACCCCAAGGTAATTCACGCCCTTGAAGCTATGAACGATACTGCTTTTCTGCTCGTTGACGGTGAGGAGAAGCTCCCCTTCCAGGTAGTTTCCGGCCACAGTGAGGGCATTGTGCGCTGCGCTCTTTGAGCGGGTGAGGATCAGAATATCGTCCGCATAACGGACGATACGATGCCCGCGACCCTTCATGAACTGGTCGAAAGCATCAAGGTAGACATTGGCGACAAGAGGACTGATGACCCCACCTTGGGGGCTGCCGTCCTCGCTCGCCTGCCAACCTTCTCCGGTCATCACCCCGCTCTGCAAAAACATCCGCAGCAGATCCAGAATGCTTCCATCGGCAATCCTCCGGCGAAAGCTCTTGAGGATGAGGGCATGGTTCAGGGTGTCGAAACACCGCGACAGATCCATGTCCACCACCCATTTGAGCTCGTAACGCCGGATGAACAGGCTGGCCTTGGCGATGGCCTGTTGCGGGCTTCGCCCTGGCCGGTAGCCGTAGCTTGATGGATGAAATTCCGGGTCAAATATCGGCTGCAGAATGTTCAGCAGGGCTTGTTGTACAACCCGGTCACGGACTGCGGGAATGCCGAGCAACCGAATCCCGCCGCCGTCTTTCGGGATTTCGACCCGTCTGACCGGTTGGGGACGATAACTCTTGGTCCGCAATTCGCTTGCAAGTTGGGCGATCTCTTCAGACAGTTGTTCGGCAAAATCCGCGATGGTCTGCCCGTCGATGCCGGGAGCCCCTTTGTTGGATTTCACCTTGGCAAATGCCTGAAGCAGTCCACTTTCGTTCAGCATGCGGTCGTAGAGACTGTAGTAAATCTTCGCCATACTTGCTCCTGCGTTTCCTTCCCCTGCCCCGTTCGCCTCGCCTCCGGTCTTGGCCGGGAGACCTTCGCCTTCTATCCCTGTGGGCAATCTACGACGGCGTATCCCGGTTACTTCGGTGGACGACCATTATCGGCAGATTCCTTTCACGGCCTACCGCCAATAACGTGTCCCGCCCCGTCGGGCGGCTTGTGTCCGGCTTGACGTTCGAAAGCAGTGTCCGAAAACCTTCGAATGAACTTCCTCCCTTCGCATTCCGATACGGCTTTTGGCTCGCAGCGGCCCCCACCGACCAGGCGGTGAGTCGTCCCGGTTTTACCCTCCAGACTGTTACCAGCTTTCACAGGCCGGGACTTCATCACTACTACGGATTCATCTGCCACCTCACACCGCGTCGGTCGGGCCTCGGATCTCTCCTTGTGCCCCTCCTTATTCAGAGTCCCACCGCTCGGAATCTGAAACGATGCAAGGCTTCCCCAGTTACCTCGGACTCCCTGTGAACTACCCCATCCTCAATCACGCCACGGGTCTGACCAGGTATCGGGCTTCGCGCTATTTTGCACGCTCACCCACCCGCAGCGCCGAATCAGGTTCGCTTGCGCTATGTGCAGTTCACTTCCTATCGCTTCCTTCAGACCCTGCCGTTACCAGCAACGCCCTTGCGATTCGGATTGTCTTCCCCCTGGCCGGGGTGACGCCTGTCTCTTGCAACAGGCCGGGTTTGCCCGCTACGCTGGGCAAACAAAAAAGGGTTGGCTGAGAAATCAGCCAACCCTTTTACTTTTGTTTGGTGGAGCTAGGCGGGATCGAACCGCCGACCTCTTGAATGCCATTCAAGCGCTCTCCCAGCTGAGCTATAGCCCCGTGCAACGGAGCCAACTTATAGCAAAGTCGGCGCGAGGGTGTCAACAGGTTTTTTTACGCTTTTTCGCGAAAAAATAATCCGCCTCGCGAAGTGCCGTCAAATAAGCAGACTGCCCAGGGAAAATGCCGCCGTTCCGAGCAGAAAGGGATCGCATTCCCGCGCCTTGCCCAAGGCGACTTTGATCGCCACATAGGAGATGAATCCGAAGGCCAGGCCGTTGGCGATGGAATAGGTCAGGGGCATGAGCAGCACGGTGAGAAAGGCCGGGGCCGCCTCTTCGAAGTCGTAGAAATCGATCTGGCCGATACCGCGCATCATGAAGATGCCGACCATGATCAGGGCCGGGGCGGTGGCGTAGGCGGGAACGGCGGCGATCAGCGGGGTGAAAAAGGCCGCCAAGAGGAAGAGTCCGGCGGTAACGACCCCGGTCAAGCCGGTGCGGCCGCCGTCGGAGACGCCGCTCGCCGATTCGACGAAGGTGGTGGTGGTGCTGGTGCCGAGCAGGGCGCCGCCGACCGTGGCCAGGGCATCGGCGGTGAGCATCCGCGGCAGATGGGGGATTTCCCCATGCGGATCGGCCATGCCCGCCTCCCGGCAGACCGCCAGCAGGGTGCCGAGGCTGTCGAAGAGATCGACGAACATGAAGGAGAAAATGCTGGCCCAGAGGGAGATCTGCAAGGCGCCGAGGATATCCAACTGCAGGGCGATGGGCGCCGGCGACGGCGGCAGAGCGACAATCCCCTGCGGCCAGGGAGAGACGCCAAGCAGAATACCCAGGGCGGCGGTGCCGAGAATCCCCAGCAGCATGGCGCCGCGCACCCGCTTGACTTCGAGGAGGATGACCACAAAGAGCCCGAAAAGCCCGAGGCGGGCGGGAGCGTCAAAGGTGCCCAACTGCACCAGCACCGCGTCGCTTTTGACCACCAGGCCAAGATTCTGCAAGCCGATAAAGGCGATGAAGAGGCCGATGCCGACGGAGGCGGCGAGGCGCAAGGTCAGGGGGATGGCCCGGGCCAGGCGTTCCCGCACCCCCAGCCAGGTGAGCACCAGGAAAAACAGGCCGGAAAGAAAAACGACGCCCAGGGCGGTCTGCCAGGGCACCCCCTCACCGAGAACCAGGGTGTAGGTGAAAAAGGCGTTCAGCCCCATGCCCGGCGCCATCATCAACGGGGCGTTGGCCCAGAGCGCCACCAGCAGGGTGCCGAACGCGGCGACCAGGCAGGTGACGGTGGTCAGGGCGCCCTGGTCCATACCGGTCAGGGCGAGCATCGAGGGGTGGACGAAGATGATGTAGGCGCCGGTGAGAAAGGTGGTCATGCCGGCGACAACTTCGGTGCGGGGGGTGGTACCGTGCCGGTGCAACTGAAAGAGGCGTTCGAGCATGGAATTCCGCGGGGTCAGGGGTTATGGGCTTGTAGTCGGGAGAAAAAACGTTCGATGTCCTTGCGCACCCCCAGGCTCTGGGCCTGGTTGACGGCGTGAAAGAGGGCCAGACGGGCGAGATCGGCATCCCCGGCCCGCTCATAGGCCAGGGCCGTATGATAGAGAACCCGGGCGCGCAGATCCTGGTCGGCGGTGGCATCCCGGGCCTGTTCGAAGAGGACCAGGGCCTCCTGATAACGACCGTCCGCATAAGCCAGCACCCCTTGGGCGTCGAGATGGCGGGGGGAGCCGGCGGGCAACTGGGTCAGCAGCGGCCTGGCGCCCGCCGCATCGGCAAGCTTCAGCGTCAGCAGCAAGAACAAGCGATAGTGCAACTCCTGTTTCTCAACAAGATCGGCGCTCTCCTCGTCCAACCCACGCAGATAGGCCTTGCGCGCCGCCTCGGGTCGACCGGCGGCTTCCAGCAATTCCCCCTGGCGGAGAACGAGAGAAATCGCACCGGGCCGCTGCCGCGAGGCACGCCCCACCGCTTCGGCCGCGCCCAGGTAATCCCGCTGCTCGACCAGGGCATCGGCGCGCGCCAGATGTTGCTCGACGGTCATACCGCTTCCCGCCGACCAAGCACACCCCGAAAGCAGCAGGCCAACAACCACGGCGGAAATAAGTTTTCGGTGAATCTTGCTTCTCGGCACGGGCCGCTCCAACAAAAAAGGCCGGAGCATGGCCCCGGCCCGATTTTTTCGATCACTTTCCGTCAGGGCTTCATCCCGGTGATGCGATAAAGCGCCTCGATATATTTTTCGCCGGTCTTGCGCACGATCTCCGCCGGCAACGGCGGCGCCGGAGCTTTTTTACCCCAGTCGAGGGTTTCGAGATAGTCGCGCAGAAACTGCTTGTCGAAGCTCGGCTGCGGACCGCCGGGACGATAGAGATCCTTAGGCCAGAAGCGCGAGGAGTCGGGGGTCAGGGCTTCGTCGATCCAGATCACCCGATCCTCGAATATGCCGAATTCGAACTTGGTATCGGCGATGATGATCCCCTTGGT
Organism: Desulfuromonas acetexigens; assembly: GCF_900111775.1. NCBI lineage: Bacteria > Pseudomonadati > Thermodesulfobacteriota > Desulfuromonadia > Desulfuromonadales > Trichloromonadaceae > Trichloromonas > Trichloromonas acetexigens. The sequence continues at coordinate 104,349 of NZ_FOJJ01000040.1, forward strand.
ATCGGCCAGAGCGCGGGCGCGCTTGTAGATCTCCAGGGTCGTGTTGCTGATGGTCTCGGCAATCTCCTGGCCGCAAAGATCAACGACCTTGGAAAAGGGGATATTCTCGTCATGCTCGCCGAGCTCCGCCTTGGTCGACGGGGTGAAGATCGGCTCGGGGAGCTGCTGGCTCTCCACCAGCCCAGCGGGGAGGGAAATGCCGCAGATGCTGCCGGTCTGCTGGTACTCCTTCCAGCCCGAGCCGGAAACGTACCCGCGCACGATGCATTCGACGGGGAGCGGCTTGGCCTTTTTCACCAGCATGCTGCGCCCTTCGAGCTGATCGCGGTACTGATGAGTGACGGCGGGGAAATCGCTCACTTCGGTGGCGACGATATGGTTGGGGATGATGTCGGCCATCTGTTCGAACCAGAATTTGGAAATCTGGGTCAGCACGAAGCCCTTGTGCGGGATACCTTCGTTCATGATGACGTCAAAGGCGGAGATGCGGTCGGTGGTCACCAGCAGCAGGTATTCGCCCAGGTCGTAGATATCCCGAACCTTGCCCCGGTTGACGAGCTTGAGATCGCTGAAAGTGCTCTGGGTCAGTGTCGTTGACATGCCTTAAATGTCCTTTTCGATCGAGGCTTGAATGGCGGGGGAAACGACAATGTTCGCCTCTGATTTGAGGGCGGCCATCTTCTCTTTGAACAACTCTTCTTTCTTGCGGGTCAGCACCATCCCCTTGAGCTCCTCGCGACCGGCAGCGTCGATGGTTGCCGGATCGACGGCCTGCCGCTCCTTGAGTACGGCGACCACGAACGTGCCGTCGACTTCATGGACGGCGGGCACCACCGCCTGCTCCTGCTCCAGCGCGAAAGCGGCTTGGGCCAGTTCCGGCGCATTGCCGAGTCGGGGGAGGAATTCACCGTAGGCCCGGCTGAAGAGACCGGTTTCTTCGACATTCAGCCGCTCGGCCGCGGCCTGATCCTGCAGCGCACCACCGGCTTGCAGGGCGGCAAGGAGTTCATCCGCCGCCGCACGGGCCAATTCCTGGGACCGCTGCTTGCGATAGGCCTCTTCGACTGCGCCGCGCACCTCGCTCAACTCGGGAACGCGACTCGCTTGCCGCTCTTTCAGGCCGAAAAGCACCACTCCCTGCGACAGGGTGAGGGGCCGGGCCAGGTCCTTTTCCCCGAGTGCGAAGGCGGCGGAGGAAATCTCCGGCGAGGCGCCGAGGCCGTCGATCGCGCCGTCACGCTTGAAGAAGCCGGTCTCCTGAATCTCCAGGCCATTGGCCTGAGCGGCACTCTCGAGATCGCCGGTCTTGCGGTTGATATTGTAGGCATCCATGGCCTTTTCCAGGGCCAGCTGTCGACTCTTCTCAGCGACTACCTCGGCCTGGACCTCGTCCCGCACCTCCTCCAGAGGCTTGATTCCCGGCTCGATGTAACCGTCGCAGCGGATGATGTGGTAACCGAAGGGAGTAGTGACGATTTCGCTCGTTTCCCCGGGCTTCATGGCGAACGCGGCCTGCTCGAATTCGGGAACCATGACCCCACGGGGGAAGAAGCCCAGGTCGCCATCCTTGGGGACGGTCCCCTGGTCATCGGAATATTGCCGCACCAGGGCGGCGAAATCCTTGCCTTCTTTGACCTCGGCCAGCACCTTGTCGGCGCGTTGGCGCTGGCTCTCCCGGCTCGCCGGATCGGCATCAAGGGGGACCTTGATCAGGATATGGGCGGCCTTGACCTGCTCGGGAATGTCGAATTTGTCGAGATTGCGCCGATAGTACTTTTCCAGATCCTCGTCGACGACGGTAACCTCTCCGGCATAACGGGCCGGGTCGAAAAGTAGGTAGCGCAGGGCGACTGTTTCGGGGAGGCGAAAGCCTTCCTTGGCGCTTTCGTAGAAGGCTTTGAGCTCTTCTTCGTCGATCCGCACCCGATCTTCGAACCGAGCCGGCGTCAGCCGCACAAAGGCGAGATTAATCTGCTCATTCTGCCGGCGATACTCTTCGTTGATATCGCCATCGCCGACTTCGACCTGACCGATGATCGCCTCGCGCGCCTTTTCCGCCAGCAGTTGCTGGCGCTGGCGACCTTCGAACTCCTCTGGTGTCAGCCGCTGATAAGCGAGTACCTGCAGATAACGGTCCTTGTTGAAGACGCCGTTTTCTTGGAAGGCAGGAACGCCGGCGATAGCGCTGACCAGTTCCTTGTCCCCGATCTTCAGCCCGAGACGGGTTGCCTCGCGGGAGAGCAGCACCTGCTCGACGAGCATATCGAGCGTCCGGCGGCGCAGGCCCAGCTGTTTTTCCAGCTCTGGGGTGAATTGTTCCCGGTAGATGTTCTGGTAGAGGCTGTAAAGATTGCTGTAGGCGGTTTGATAGTCGGCGAAACTGATCGCGGCATCGTCAATGGTCACCGCCACGCTGTTGCCCTGGGCATCGCCGCTGTCGCCGGGCGAAGTGAGCATGGCGTAGCCGATGACGAAACTGAGGATGATAATGGCGAACGCCAGCTTTATGAAGACCGATTTTTGCTTTTTCCGGATCAGATCCAGCATGCCGGTGATGACTCCTTTGCGTGTGTTTAAGGGCTTGGAAACAGCGCAACATGTTAGACAATCAACTGCGCAAATGCAATATCTTTTTCCTTTTTCCAGCTTGAAATGCCCGGGGCTTTTTGGTAGGGTGAACGCCATTTGTCCAGCTGCACGCCTGCGCCCGAAAGGAGTTCAAGTTTTCACTATGTTCAATCTATTTGATGCCATCTGGGGGATGTTTTCCAATGATCTCGCCATCGACCTGGGAACCGCCAATACCCTCGTTTACCTGAAAGGCAAGGGCATCGTCGTCAGCGAACCGTCCGTGGTGGCGGTGCAGAAGGACAGTGTGGGGGGGCGTAAGGTTCTGGCCGTGGGCAAAGAGGCCAAAAAGATGCTCGGCCGGACCCCGGGCAGTATCGTCGCCATCCGCCCCATGAAAGACGGCGTCATTGCCGACTTCGACATCACTGAAGAAATGCTTCGTTATTTCATCCAGAAGGTTCATAACCGCAAGACCCTGGTGCGGCCGCGCATCGTCATCTGCGTCCCCTCGGGAATCACCCAGGTCGAGAAGCGCGCGGTCAAGGAGTCGGCCGAATCGGCCGGCGCCCGCGAGGTCTATCTGATCGAAGAACCGATGGCGGCGGCGATCGGTGCCGGGCTGCCGATCACCGAGGCCTCGGGCAACATGATCGTCGACATCGGCGGTGGCACCACCGAGGTCGCAGTCATCTCGTTGGCCGGCATCGTCTACGCCAAGAGCGTCCGCGTCGGCGGCGACAAGATGGACGAGGCCATCGTCCAGTACCTGAAGCGCAAGTACAACCTGCTCATCGGCGAACGCACTGCCGAGCAGATCAAGATCGAGATCGGCAGCGCCTACCCCGAGGAAGAGGTCCACACCATGGAGGTCAAGGGGCGCGACCTGGTCAGCGGCATCCCCAAGACCCTGGAAATCAACTCCACGGAGATCCGCGACGCCCTCTCCGAAACGGTCAACGCCATCGTTGAGGCGGTACGCATCGCCCTGGAGCGGACTCCGCCGGAACTGGCCGCCGACATCGTCGACAAGGGGATCGTCCTTGCCGGCGGCGGCGCCAACCTGCGCAACCTCGACGCCCTGCTGCGCGATGAGACCGGGCTGCCGGTGGTCATCGCCGAAGATCCCCTCTCCTGCGTGGTCCTCGGCTCCGGCAAGGTCCTCGACGAACTCGACTTGCTCCGGCGGGTGACCGTCCCCTCCTGATCCGGCCGCAAGCCGCTCTACATCCATCCTGACGCGAAGAGGGCCATCGGCCCTCTTTTGCATGGTAGAGAAAGTTTCCGCGGATGTTTGATCTGCTGCGAAAATACCGAACCGTTCTCTTGGTCGCCGTCATGGTCCTGGCCGCGCTCCTGCTCTATTCGCAAAATCTGCGGCGAGTCGAGGACCGAACCAATCTTTTCGAGCGGTTGATTCTGCAAATCATGGCCCCGGCCCAGACCGGCCTAAAAACGGCCATCGACCGTATCGTCGGCATCTGGGACCGGTATCTCTGGCTGGTCGAAGCCGAAGCGGACAACCTGCTCCTGCGAGAAGAAAACCGCCTGTTGCGCAGCGAACTCGGCACCCTCCAGGAATTGCGCCTGACCAACGAACGCCTGAGCAAACTCCTCGACTTCCGCGACCGGCAAGCGCTCACCGCCCTCCCCGCCCAGGTCATCACCGAAGATGCGACCAGCTGGTTTCGCACGGTGATGATCGACAAAGGGAGCAACGCCGGCATTCGTGAAGGGATGCCGGTCGTCGTCGCCGAAGGGGTGGCGGGACGCATCATCCGCACCGCCCCCAACCAGGCCCGGGTGCTGCTGATCACCGACGCCTCCTCGGCGGTCGCGACCCTCATCCAGCGTAACCGCAGCCGCGGGGTCTGCCGGGGGAGCGGCACCGGCCTCACCTTCGAGTTTGCTCTGCGTGAGGAGGATATCGAGGTCGGCGATCAGGTCATCACCTCCGGCAATGGCGGAGTCTTCCCCAAGGGCCTGCCGATCGGGAGCGTAGTGCGCGTCGAGCGGGAAGAGTACGGCATGTTCCAGCAGGTCGAGGTTGCCCCCGCCGTCGACTTCTCCCGGCTCGAAGAGGTGCTCGTGTTATTGGAGGAGAATCCGTGAAGCGCGGAGCGGGCTTTTTTCTGCTCAGCCTCTTGCTGCTCTTTCTGCAAGTGGCCGTTCTGCCCCGACTGCTGCCGGACCATCTTAAACCGGACCTGCTCCTTTTGGTCGTCGCCTACCTGGGGCTGACCCAGAACTGGTTGCGCGGCGGCCTGTGCAGTTGGTACCTGGGCTCCCTGGAAGACGTCTTCGCCGGCAGCGACTTCGGCCTCTTCGGTATCACCTTTCTGCTCATCTTTCTCCTGGTCAAGACCGGGGCGGGGCGCTTCAACACCGAAAACCCCCTATTGTTGCTGCTGCTCGCCTTTTTCGCGACGATGGTAAAAGGGATACTGCTCAGCGTCCTGCTGCTGCTCTTCGCCGATGCCGGACGGCAATGGCCGCTGCTGCTGCACATCATCCTGCCTGAAGCGGTCCTCAACACCTTTTTCGCTCTTCTTTTCCTGTGCTGTCTGCCGCGCCGCCACGGGGAAGGGCGGAGCAGACGGCAAAGCCTCTCCCGCGGATTTTCGCTATGAGCCTCAACGGCGGCTGGGAAGATAACCCCGGCCTAAAAAAACGCTTCATGCTCCTATCCCTGGCGGTGGTTCTGATCTTCCTGCTGCTAGTGCTGCGTCTCTGGTATCTCCAGATCATCGGCGCCGACCGCTATCGCGAGCTTTCGGAAAAAAATCGCATCCGCTACATCCCCGTTGCCGCGCCGCGCGGTCCGATCTACGACCGCAACGGCGAAATCCTGGTCGACAACCGCCCCTCCTTCATCATTTCCGTGCTGCGCCAAGAGGTGGAAGACAAGGACGCCCTGCTGGCACGTCTCGCTCAAATTCTCGGGGAAGATCCGGCGGAACTGGAAAAGCGCTGGCAGAGCGGCTCCCGCTTTCCCCGCTACCGCCCCTTTCCCCTGGCCGAGGATGTGAGCCGCGAACGCCTTGAAGTCATCCAGGAAAATTCCGTGAACCTACCGGGAGTCCTGACCGAGGTGCGTCCCTTGCGTTCTTACCCCCACGGCGAACTCGGCGCCCATCTCTTCGGCTATCTCGGTGAAATCACCCAGAAGGAGCTGCAGAGCAAGCCCTTCAGCAGCGGCTATCGGCCCGGCGACTTTGTCGGCAAGCGCGGGCTGGAAAAGCTGCTGGAAAAGTATCTGCGCGGCATCGAAGGGGAACGGCTGCTGGAGGTGGATGTCAAGGGTCAGGAGCTACGCATCCTGAAAACCCAGGAGCCGCAACCAGGAAACAAGGTCTTTTTGACCATCGACCGGAAATTGCAGGCGGCCGCCGAGGCCGCCTTCGGCGAGGAAGCCGGCGCGGCGGTGGTGATCCATGTCAAAACCGGCGCGGTGCTCGCCCTGACCAGCCGCCCCGCCTTTGATCCCGCTCTCTTTGCCCGGGGCATCTCCGGCAAGGAATGGATCGAGTTGCTGCAGAACCCCCGTCATCCCTTGCAGGATAAAACCATTCAGGGCCAGTATCCGCCGGGTTCGACCTTCAAAATGATCACCGCCCTGGCGGCGCTCAAGGCCGGAGTGGCCTATCCCTCAACCACCGTCGACTGTGGCGGCGCCCTGAGCCACGGCAATCGACGGTTCCGCTGCTGGAAGCGGGGCGGTCACGGCCGGGTCGATCTGAAGCGGGCGCTCAAGGAGAGTTGTGATGTCTGGTTCTACAAGGTTTCTCTCGATCTCGGCATCGACCGCATCGCCGCCATGGCCCGCGCCTTCGGCCTCGGCATTCCCCTCGGATTCGCCCTCGAAGGGGAAAAAACCGGGCTGATCCCCGATCGCCAGTGGAAACAGCAGCGGCACGGCACTCGCTGGTACGATGGCGAGACGGTCATTGCCTCCATCGGCCAGGGCTATGTTCTGACCACCCCCTTGCAGCTGGCGGTCATGACCGCCGGCATCGCCAACGACGGCATTGTGCTGCGCCCGCAGGTCATCAGCCGCATTGAGGACCTGGCAGGAAACATCCTGGAAGAGATGCATCCGGAAATCCTCAATGACGCCCAACTCAACCCCAGCGATCTCCAGGTCGTCAAGAGGGGGATGGAAGCAGTCGTCAACGAACCGGGCGGAACCGCCTACAAAAGCCGTCTGAATGAGATCCGCATTGCCGGAAAAACGGGGACCTCGCAGGTGGTCAAGCTCAAGGATGACCACGCGCCGAAACGGGAGATCGCCTACCGATTCCGCGATCACGCCCTCTTCGTCGGCTATGCTCCGGCACAAGCCCCGGAGATCGCCGTGGCGGTGTTGCTCGAACATGGCGGCAGCGGCGGCAGCAACGCCGCCCCCGTGGCCCAGAAGATCTTCGCCAGCTACTTCGACGTCCCCATTCCCGTCCATACGCCCCCCTCGTCGCCCGCCCCGGCGCCCCCCCCGCTGCCGACAGAGGATTTACCGCCCGCTCCGAGCGCTGCGGTGAACGGCCTGCCTTTGCAAGGGATGAACCCGGTTCCGGACGGACTGCTCACGACGCCAGCGCCGGCAGGAGGGCCGGCACAGGCGAACCCCCTGCCGACCATGGTCGGCACAGCCCTGCCGCCCGCACCTCCCGCCCCCGCTCCGAACTTCCCACCCGCGCCCCCGGTTGCGGCCGAGCGGAGATTGCCGCCGGAGATCGGAGAAATCGTTCCGGAAGCGGAAGGAGACTGAACGCCATGTTCGACCGCAGGCTTTTGACCCATTTCGACTGGGTGTTGCTGCTCACCGTCTTGACGGTGGCGGCCATCGGCATCCTCAATCTGTACAGCGCCACCTCGATCTGGACCGGCGCCGGGCCGCCGATTTACCTCAAGCAGATCTATTGGCTGGGGATCGGGCTGACCATCGCCCTGGGGGTGAGCAGCGTCGACTACCGGCATCTGGAATATTGCGGCTTCTTCCTCTACGGCCTGACCCTGTGCCTGCTGCTGGCGGTCCTGCTGGTGGGCAAGACGAGCATGGGCGCCACCCGCTGGCTGGACCTGGGCGTCTTCAATCTCCAGCCCAGCGAAATCATGAAGATCGTCATCATCATCACCCTGGCCCGCTATTTTTCCCAAAAGGGCAATCTGCGCGGCTATTCCCTGCGGCAACTGCTCGTCCCCTTCGCCCTGCTCGGTGTGCCGGCGGTGCTGATCATGAAACAGCCCGATCTCGGCACCGCCATGATGGTCATCTTCATCGGCGGCACCATGTCCCTCTTCGCCGGGCTCCGCCGAACGACCCTGGCGGTGCTGGCAGTCCTCGGCTCGTCGGCGGCGGCCGGCGGCTGGTTCCTGTTGCGTCCCTACCAGAAGCAGCGGATTCTGACCTTCCTCAACCCCGAGCACGATCCCCTGGGGGCGGGCTACCATATCATCCAGTCGAAAATCGCCGTGGGCAGCGGCGGCTTCTGGGGCTCGGGCTTCATGCAGGGAACCCAGTCGCAGCTCTCCTTTTTGCCGGAACGGCACACCGACTTCGCCTTTTCGGTCTTCGCCGAGGAATGGGGCTTTACCGGCTCGCTGATTCTGCTGGGCCTCTATCTTTTTCTCATCATCTGGGGGATCTACATCGCCCGCCGCGCCTCGGACATGTTCGGTATGATGCTCGCCCTGGGGGTGACGGCCATGATCTTCTGGCACATCGTCGTCAATCTGGGGATGGTTATTGGCCTGCTGCCGGTGGTCGGGGTGCCCTTGCCCCTCTTCTCCTACGGCGGCACCAGCATGGTCACGACTATGATCGGCACCGGGCTGCTCCTCAACATCAGCATGCGTCGCTTCATGTTCTGACCCTTTTTCCCGTCCGAATCCCCGGCCAGGGGGGCGCTCGATCCATCTTCTGCTATACTTGGCTCCGTCCATTTAGTGGAGGTGAAACCGATGCGCGAAGCCATGTTCTGGGAAAAACTCGACAGCGACCGGGTCCGTTGCGGCCTCTGTCGCCATGCCTGCGTCATCCCCCCGGGGAAGCGCGGAATCTGCGGGGTGCGGGAGAACCGGGAGGGGCAACTGCTCTCCCTGGTCTACGGTCGGCTCATCGCCGAAAATATCGACCCCATCGAAAAGAAACCCCTCTTCCATTACCGTCCCGGCTCCCGCAGCTATTCGATCGCCACCGTCGGCTGCAACTTCCACTGCCGTCACTGCCAGAACGCCGAGATCTCCCAGTGGCCACACACGGGACGGGCGATCCCCGGTCGCGAGGTGCCACCGGAAGAGGTCGTCGACGCCGCCCTGGATGCGGGTTGCCGCAGCATCAGCTACACCTACACCGAGCCGACCATCTTCTACGAATACACCTATGACACCGCCCTCCTCGCCCACGAAAAGGGACTCGGCAACATCTGGGTCAGCAACGGCTACACCAGCACCGCCGCCCTGGAGCGGATCGCCCCGGTGCTCGACGCCGTCAATGTCGACCTGAAAGGCTTCACCGAAAAATTCTACCATGAGGTCGCCGGCGCGACCCTGAGCGGAGTGCTGGCGACCCTTCGTGACTATCGCCGCCTCGGCATCTGGCTGGAAATCACCACCCTGATCATTCCCGGCGGGAACGACAGCGACGAGGAACTGGCGGCCATCGCCCGCTTTATCGCCGAAGAGTTGGGTGATCAGATCCCCTGGCACGTCACCGCCTTCTATCCGACCTATAAAATGCTCGACCACCCGCCAACGCCGACAGCCACCCTGCGCCGCGCCCGGCAGATCGGGCTGGAGGCGGGGCTGAAGCATGTCTACGTCGGCAACGTGCCGGACGCCATCGGTGAAAACACCTATTGCCCGACCTGCGGCGAACTGCTTATCGAACGGCACGGCTTCCGCCTGGGGGAAATACATTTGGAGCATGGCGCGTGTGGCAAATGCCGAACGCCGCTCACGGGCGTGTGGGACTAATCCATCAACAGAAAAACGACAAGGAGAACCACGCTATGCAAAACCTGAAAAAGAACGCCTCATGGCTGATCGGCGGCTGTGCGTTGGTGCTGGCTCTGGGCGGCTGTCTTGAAAGCTCGGGAACCGGCGGCCAGCTTGCGAGCAACGTCCTGCGGAGTCTCTCGACCTCGGGCACTCAGGCCGCCGGACTGGATGAATCGACCGTCGCGGCCGGCCTGAAAGAGGCACTGCGGGTCGGATCGGAACGGGCGGTGGCTTCGACCTCGACGACCGACGGTTTTCTCGGCAATCAGTTGATCCGCATTGCCATGCCCGATGAGCTGGCGACGGCGGCCAAGACCCTGCGGGCGGTCGGTTTCGGCGGCCAGGTCGACGCCTTTGAAGTCGGCATGAACCGCGCCGCCGAGAAGGCCTCGGCCGAGGCCAAGCCGGTGCTGGTCGACGCCGTCTCGCAAATGACCCTGACCGACGCCATGGGCGTCCTGCGCGGCGGCGACACCGCCGCTACCGACTACTTCCGCGGCAAGACCTCCGACAGCCTGCGCGCCCGCTTCATGCCGATCATCAAGGACAAGATGGGGCAAGTCGGCCTCTACCAGCAGTACAATCAGCTGATGAGTTCCTACACCGCGCTGCCGCTGGCGCAAAAACCCTCTTTTGACCTCGATGGCTATGTCGCCGACCAGGGATTGAACGGCCTCTTCACCACCCTCGCCCAGGAAGAGAAAAACATCCGCGCCAACCCGGCGGCGCGCACCACCGATCTGCTGCAAAAGGTCTTCGCCCAATAATCGATAACAACCTGCCTCCCCCGCCCCTTCCCGCCTCCGGCGAAGGAGCGGGGGTATGTTTCTGGAAAGAGAGAACCATGCCCGGCACCCTCCATAACCCCCGCACTCCGCAGGTCGAGGTCGACTGCCTCTTCACCGACCGCTGGTCTCCCCGCTCCTTTCTGGAAGAGCCCCTGAGCCAAGACCAGATTTCCGCCCTGTTCGAGGCGGCGCGCTGGACCCCTTCCTGCTACAACGAACAACCCTGGTTTTTCCGCTACGCCGTCACCGCCGCCGACCGGGAACGCTTCGCCTCGGCCCTGGTCGAACGCAACTGTTTGTGGGCGACGAAAGCCCCCCTGCTGATCTTTGTTTTGACCCGGCTGCATTTCACCGGCAGCGGCGAGATCAACCGCCACGCCGCCTTCGACGCCGGTGCCGCCTGGATGGCCCTGGCCCTGCAGGCCCGCCGCCTGGGATTATACGCTCACGCCATGGCCGGTTTCAGCCGCAAACGGGCCTTCGAGGTACTCGGGGTGGCGGCGGAGGAGTTCGACATTCTCGCGGCGGTGGCGGTGGGTCGGCACGGCCCCGCCGACCGCCTCCCCGAGGAATTGGCGGTCATCGAAAAGCCCAACGAACGCAAGGGCCTGGCCGAGGTGGCGCGGGAAGGATAGTTTGCTATGGCGCACCTGACCAGCCGCTCCGGCTATCGCCTGCTGGAAGAACGCCTGAACCGCTTCCCCCAGGGGACAACCCCCTCCGAACTCCTCGACCGCATCTTCTCCCTGCTCTTCAGCGACGAGGAAGCGCGCCGGATGGCGCAATTGCCCCTACGCCCCTTTTCGGCGGCGCGGGCAGCGCGCGCCTGGAAGATCGGTCTGACTGAGGCCGAAGAACTGCTCGACCGCCTCGCTTCGCGGATGCTGCTGATCGATATGGAGATCTATGGCGAGCGCCTCTTCGTGCTGCCGCCGCCGATGGTGGGGTTCTTCGAATTCGCCCTGATGCGCACCCGAGACGATCTCGACCAGAAACTGCTGAGCGAGCTCTATCATCAGTACATCGACGTCGAGAACGATTTCATCCGCAACCTCTTCGTCGGCGGAGACACCCAGATCGGCCGGATGCTGGTGCGGGAATCGGCCCTTTCGGCAGAGCAGTCGTTGCATGTGCTCGACTACGAGCGGGCCGGCGCCATCCTCCGCGACGCCCAGCATATCGGCGTCGGCCTCTGTTACTGTCGGCACAAAAAACAGCACCTCGGCACCGCCTGCGCCGCGCCGTTGGAGACCTGCCTGAGCCTCAACCGGGCGGCGGGCTCTCTCATCCGCCACGGCTACGCCCGCCGGATCGAAGTGACGGAAGGACTCGAACTGCTGCACCGCGCCCAGGAAGCAAAGCTGGTGCAGTTCGCCGAAAACGTGCGTGAGGACGTCAATTTCATCTGCAACTGCTGCGCCTGCTGCTGCGATGCCCTCGGTGCCGCCCGCCGCTTTGCTCCCCTGCATCCCATCCATACCAGCAACTTCATCGCCGCCGTCAGCGAAGAGCGCTGCAAGGGGTGCGGGCGCTGCGTCGCCGCCTGCCCGGTCGACGCCATCACCCTCGCCACCGCCCAGGCCGACGGCTTCGGCCGCAAGACCGCCCGCGTCGACGCCGCCCGTTGTCTCGGCTGCGGCCTCTGCCCGAGTTCCTGCCCCTTCACCGCCCTGCGTCTCGATCGCCGTCCGCAACGGGTCATCACCCCGGTCAACGCCGCCCACCGCATCGTCCTCATGGCCATCGAACGGGGCACATTGCAACACCTGATTTTCGACAATCAGGTGCTTTTCAGCCACCGCGCCCTCGCCGCCCTTCTCGGCGCCATCCTCAAACTCCCCCCGGTCAAACGCCTGCTCGCCGGTGAGCAGATACGGTCGAAGTATCTGGAGTCTTTGTGTCGCAGATGGGATGGCTGAGGAAGACCGTCCCAACGATCACGGAAAGCAAGTCAGAATGGGAAGACTTGCGGTGACATGGGGCAAGGTCGTTACACTTGAATTCAAGAAAATATCACACGTTTTGGGCCATGATGTTTCCCGGAAACCGCGCGGAGGGATTGCCCGAATGAAACTGTCCACCAATTTTTTGAAGGATAACAGCATGCAGCAACCCCATCGTCTGAACGCCGAGAACGTGTTGGAAAATCTCGAAACATCCCCGCAGCAAGGGTTGTCGTCGGCCGAGGCGTCGCGCCGGCTCAGCTTATACGGTCCCAACGAACTGATCGAAAAGGGAAAGAAAAAGGCTTGGCGGATTCTGTTGGCCCAGGTCAAGGAAGTCATGATCCTGATTCTGTTGGTCGCCGTCGTTATTTCGCTGGCACTTCAGGAATATATCGATGCTATCGTCATTTTCGTCATCGTGGTGCTCAACACGATCCTGGGATTTTGGCAGGAATTCAAGGCCGAAAACGCCATGGCGGCCCTCAAGAAAATGACCGTCCCCCATGTGCGGGTACGGCGCGACGGCGCAGAGCAGCAAATTTCCGCCAAAGACCTGGTGCCGGGAGATATCCTCCTCATCGAAGCCGGGAACATTGTGCCGGCCGATGCCAGGCTGATCGCAGCCGTCAACCTCAAAGTCCAGGAAGCGGCCCTGACCGGCGAATCCGAATCGGTGGAGAAAGATACCGACGCGATGCCGGACGGTGAACGGGCCTTGGCCGACCGTAAGAACATGATTTACCGGGGCACGGTAGTGACCTACGGGCGCGGCGAGGCCGTGGCCACCGGCACCGGCATGCAGACCGAATTGGGGAAAATTGCCACCATGCTTCAGGATGTGGAGGATGAGCAAACCCCGCTGCAACAGCGGTTGGCGAAACTTGGCAGATCGTTGGCCATCGCCGCCGGTGTGTTGATCCTCATCGTTGCCGGCATGCTCTATCTGCAGGGCGCGGGCTTGAAGGAAATATTCATGACGGCCATCAGCATGGCGGTGGCGGCAATCCCTGAAGGCCTCCCGGCTGTCGTCACCATTGCCCTGGCCCTGGGCGCACAGCAGATGTTGAAGAAAAATGCCTTGATCCGGCAACTTCCGGCGGTGGAGACCTTGGGTGGGGTGACCGTGATCTGTTCCGACAAGACCGGCACCCTGACGCAGAATAAAATGACGGTTTCGGAGGTGGTGCTGCCGAAGCGCCGCTATTCTCTCGATGAAGCGGCGGCCAAAGAGGGCGGAGATGCCGACCTTGACCTGCTCTTGCTGGCCGGGATGCTCTGCAACGATGCCGTCATCGACGAAAATGCCCAAAACGGCATTCTCGGCGATCCTACCGAAGGCGCGCTGGTGCTCGCCGCTCAGCAGGCGGGATGGGTGCAGCGCGATCTGCAAGCCATGCTGCCACGGGTTCGCGAATGGCCCTTTGATTCCGAGCGCAAACGCATGTCCACCGTCCACACCCTGCCGCCGGCTTCCCAGCGGACAACGCTGCCCCCGGTTCTTGCCGCCGACGGCGACCAGGGCCAGGCCGATCATCTGGTGCTGATCAAGGGGGCGACCGACGGCTTGATCGAGGTGTGCAACCGGATCTTGACGAACGGCGTCGTTCATCCATTCAACGAAGCAGAAAAAGAGGAAATTTCAGCGGAAAACACCGCGATGGCCCAAAAAGGCGTTCGGGTTCTCGGCTTGGCCTATCGGTTGATGGACGCCGAAAGGTTGGACCAGACGGCGGAATACGAGCAGGATCTGGTCTTTCTGGGGATGGTCTGCATGCTCGATCCGGTGCGCCCCGAAGCGATTGAATCCGTTCGCCTGTGCAAGCAGGCCGGGATTCGACCGGTCATGATCACCGGCGACCACCCCCTGACGGCCGTCGCCATCGCCAAGGATTTGGGCTTGACGACCACCGATAGGGTGCTGACCGGGCAAGACCTCGACAAGATGACCGTCGACGGGCTCAGCGCCAGAATCAAGGAGGTTTCCGTCTTTGCCCGGGTTTCGCCCAAGCATAAGATGATCATTATCGATGCCCTGCAAGCACAGCACGAGATCGTCTCGATGACGGGTGACGGCGTCAACGATGCACCGGCGCTGAAATCCGCCGACATTGGTGTCGCCATGGGGATTACGGGGACCGACGTCAGCAAAGAGTCCTCCGACATGGTCCTTCTGGATGACAACTTCGCCACCATCGTCGCCGCCGTCAAAGAAGGTCGCCGCATTTACGATAATATTCGCAAATTCGTCCGCTATATCCTCACCGGCAACACCGGTGAAATCGTTGTCATGCTTGCCGGTCCGCTCATGGGCATGCCGTTGCCGCTGCTGCCGATTCAAATTCTCTGGATCAATCTGGTGACCGATGGCGTGCCGGCCGTGGCTTTGGGATTCGAAGAGGCCGAGCGCGATGTGATGAAGCGGCCTCCGTACAATCCGCAGGAAAGCATTTTCGCTCGCGGGCTGGGGTGGCAGATCCTCGTCATGGGCCTGATCATCGGTCTGCTCTCGGTGGGAACCGGGTACTGGTTCTGGAATGGCGGAACCGGTTCGAACGCCTGGCAGACCATGGTCTTTACCATGCTGACGTTCTGCCAGATGGCCTATGCGCTGTGTGTGCGTAAGCAAACGCAATCGCTTTTTACCCAATCCTGGTTCAGCAATCCGGTGCTGTTACTGGCCATTGGCGTCACCCTGGGCCTGCATTTGATCCTTGTCTATGTCCCGTTTTTCAACACCGTCTTTCGCACCACCCCGCTGCAGCCGTCGGAACTGGGGATTTGCGCCCTGGGCCCCCTCGTCATCATCCTGATTTCGGAATCGAAAAAGCTGTTTCTGCGCAGAAAGCTGCGCTGAGAACGCACCCCTGATTCCGGCGGCAGCGGCAAGGCACCTCTGAGGACGGCGGATGAAATGGCTGAGTTCGGGATGAGTTTCGGGATTGGAAGACGCGGGATCAGGAAGGATGTGTCCAGGTGGTGCCCCCTCGGCGGCAATTCCCCGCTGAACAGAGTGGGGATTTGCCGCCGAGGGGAGTGCTACCGCAGAAAGTAATTGCCATGATTATGGCAGCTGGTGCAGGTGGTGTCGACCTGATGGGTATGGGTGCCGTCGGCCGTGTTGCGGTGGAACCGGGTCAGGGTGTGGCAGGTTTCGCAGGCCCCGTCATAGTCGGGGCTGCCTTGGATAAAGGCGGTGCGGTTCTCGAAGACGACGTTGCGAATCCCGCTGTTGGGGGTAGGAATGCGCGCCACGCCGAGATCTTCGAGGTCCAGCCCGACCAGCGCGATATTTTCACCGCCTTTCCAGTTCGGGAGGTTGTCGTGCGGGTTGTGGCAATCGAGACAGGTATGGCGAAAGCTGGGCGCAGTGGTGCTATCCGTATGCACCTCGGCCTTCAGCGTGGAGATGCCGCCGGGGCCATGGCAGGAAAGACACAGGGCTTCGACACTCGCGGCATTGAGCAGAGTATCCCCCAGCGCCAGGTGGGTGGTGTGGCAATAGGTGCATTGATGGGCGGAAATCAAAGCGTCGGCGCGGTCAGCGAAGACGAGCAGCCCGGCGACGAGCACCAGAGAGAAAGCCAGATTGCGGATCATGGCAGCACCTCCGCAAGACTGAAACGACTGAGACAACCGGCCCGGTTGTTGGTGACCAGAACGTCCCCGCCGGGGAGCAAATACGGATCGAGGGGCAACTGCAGCTTCTCCCCGGACGACGAGGTTTCGAAGGAAGCCAAAAGCGCGCCGCTCGCGCGATCAAGAACCAGCAGCCGCCCGAGGAAGCTGTCGACGAGAAAGACCTTGCCATCGCTCCCGATGACCCCCTGCGGTCGCAGGAAGGTCGTGCTGGAACTGAACATGCCGGTCTTTTGGCTGCCCGGGATTCTCGCCAGTTGCGTCCCTTCGCCGTCGAAAATATAGACCGCCGGCGGAATCCCTGCCTCGGGACGCCCGAAGTCGCTGACCAGCAGTTCACGCCGCTGCGGATCAAAGCTGAGCGCCACCGGTTGGGCCAAGTCCGCCGCGCCGACATTGAAGAGATAGTCGCCGTCGAGGCTAAAGGCCTTCACCGCCCGATCCCGGCAATCGGCGACAAAGAGCCTCCCGCCTTCACGGTCAATCGCCAGATCGTTGGGAATCATGCTGCCCACCTCGCCGATGACGCGGAGGACGTTGCTCCCGCTGCGGTAGACTTCCACTTGCCCGCGACTTTCATTTCCGACATAGAGCAGACCGTCGGCCCAAACTACCCCGAGAGGCTTACCGTCGATTCTGAGTTTGCGCCGCTCCTTGAGGTTCTTCAGGTCGACATGAATGATCGCCTGCCGGCGGTAATCGGAAACCAGCACCGTCCCCTTCGGCCCCTCGGTCATGCGCACGGGCGAAGACGCCGCCCCCGCGAGGGAAGAGAAAAAAAGTGGCAGTCCAAGAAAGACAAGCCCAAGGATGATTGATTGGTGTCTCATGAAATTCACTCCCCTTCCGGCAAGACCCGATCGAGAGAAAACCCGTCCAAAATCCCGGGGGAAAACGTATCTGATTGAATTATAGCAGGAAAGCGTCCCTCGACGATACCCTCGCAAGAAATTCGGCAACAACGGGACCGCCTTCCATCAGGAAGGAGGAAGATGGAGGGATGAGCCCCAGGGATGAAAAAAGCAAGACGCGGAAATGATCATGACGCCTGAGCGGGCGGACAGGTTGACGATTTATCGCCTTGCGCGGCGGACGTGCCCTGCTATATAGTCAAAAAGACGTGGACAAATCCGATTATCCACGAACATTTCATCCATCAGGAGGAGACGATGCCGAAACACCTGTTGATCTTCATGTCCATGCTGCTTTTTCTGTTGACGGCCGCCGTCGCTCCGGCCCTGGCCGTGAGCCACGCCGAAAAGGATTACATTGATGATGTGCTGGAGCCGGAAACCTATATGGAAAAATCCTCCTTCAAACTCCTGCGCGGGCTGACCAACATGGTCACCAGCCCCGGCGAAATCCCCAAACAGATGGTGCTCACCATCCGCGACCGGGGTGCCCTCGGCGTTCCTTTGGGATTTCTCAAAGGCATCGGCATGACCGTGATGCGCGTCGGCATCGGCGCCTGGGAAACGGTCTCCTTCCCTGCGCCAAACAGCATGGAGGGGGATTTCGCACCGATCATGAATCCGGAATTCGTCTGGAATCCCTCCCCTCCGATTCGCCGTTGATCACGTTTGATCCTTATCCATAAAAGGCCGGCCGGGATTTCCGGGCCGGCCTTTTTTCATCCACGTCGTTCCACCACCAGCAGATACGGAGCCTGCCGCCGGTTCGCCACCTGTAGCCGCAGAATGTGCCAATAGCGGGACGACAGTCCTTGCAGCCATTCCTCCACGGCCCGGCACTCCTCTTCCCCTGGCGGGTGGCCGATGTAGACCACCAGCGCCATCCGCCCCCCAATCGCCAGTAAATCGAGGGCTTGCCGCAAGGCTTCCAGTGTTATTTCAACGCGTGTCGTCAGCCCGGGATCGCCGCCGGGCAGATAGCCGAGATTGGCCATGATCCCCCGCGCCGGTCCCTGGGTGTATTCCGTCAGTCGCGCATGACTGTCATGCACCAGGCGCACCGTCCCGGCATCGCCTTGACCGTCGAGAATCCAGGCAATCCCTGCCTCGGTGAGGCGCGCCCCAGTGTGTTGCAGCGCTTCTAATTGTACGTCGAAGGCAAAAACCCGACCTTCGGATCCGACCTGGCGGGCCAGAAAGAGGGTGTCGGTGCCGTTGCCGGCGGTGAGATCGATGGCCAGATCGCCGGCCTCGAGTACTTCCGCCACCAACCGCTGCGCCCAGCGCACCATGCGGATCAGCGAGGGTTCCTGTAGTGTTTTTCGCATCGGCTTTTCCTTCGGATCGTTTGCTTCCCCACCCGGACGGCCAGGTGCCCGATGGATTGGTCTCATAATCCCTCCCCTTGCAACCCTTTATAGAATTTGCTATATATTTAGCACTCACCGAATCAGAGTGCTAACAACCCGACGGAACGGAAGTTTCCGCGAAAGGAGTCAAGGATGAGTTTAGCCAATCCTCCTTTAGTGATCGATAGCCTGGATCATTATCTGGCAAGAATCAAGCAGTTTGAACTCCTCGACCGGGATGAGGAGACCGCCTTGGCGCGCCGCTATCGCCGGGATGGCGATCTCGAGGCCGCCCATCGCCTGATCTGCGGCAACCTGCGCTTTGTGGTCAAAGTCGCCAACGAATATCGCGGCTACGGCATGAAGATGCTCGATCTGATTCAGGAAGGGAACATCGGCCTGATGATGGCGGTGAAGAAATTCGATCCGGATCGGGGCATCCGGCTGATTTCCTATGCGGTCTGGTGGATTCGTGCCTATATCCAGAACTACATCGTCAAGACCTGGTCGCTGGTGAAGATCGGCACCACTCAGGCCCAGAAAAAACTCTTTTTCAAGCTCAAGCAGACGCAGGCGGCGCTGTTGCGCCTGACCGGCCGGGAGGATGGCGAGGAGATCGCCCAGACCCTCGATGTGCGCACCGACGAGGTTGAAGAGATGAGCCGTCGCTTGGCCGCCCGCGAGACCTCGCTGGATGTGGAACTGATCGAGGGAGAGCATTTTACCCTCATGGATACGCTGGTCGATGACACCCCCGACCAGGAATCCCGGCTGATCGAAGATGAACATCGCCGGCGGCTGTCCAGCGAAGTCCACCAAGCCTTTGACTGCCTCAACGACCGGGAACGGAAAATCATCCAGGAAAGGATTCTGGACGAATCACCTCGAACCCTGCAGGAGTTGGCCGACGATTTTGGCATCAGCCGGGAGCGTGTGCGCCAGCTTGAAGCGAACGCTTTGAGCAAGCTGCGGGGAACGCTCGAAGGCTTGCGCACAGCCTGATCCCCCTCGTTATCGGCGGGGGGAAAGGGGCGAATGTCATTGACAAAAGCCCGGCCATCCCGTACTTTCTAGCGACTTTTGACTCTCTCGGATCCAAGGATGAACCCGTTGATGAAAAAACTGCTCAGCGCCCTGCTTCTGCTCCTGTTGGCCACCGCCTGTGCCTCGACAGTGGTCCCCCCGCCCAAGACCGCCGAACATTATCTGGAGGAGGGTGAGGCCAATTTCGAAAAGGGCCGCTACGAGGACGCCATCGCCAACTGGGAAAAGGTCAGGGACAGTTATTTTTCCCCCGAACTCAACATCCTCTCCGAGTTAAAAATCGCCGAAGCCTACTTCCTGAGTGAACGCTATGTTGAAGCGGCCACGGCTTACGAGGACTTTCTCAAGCAGCACCCCGACCATCCTCGCACCGCGGATGTCCTCTTCCAACTTGGGCTTTCCTATTTTCACCAGATGCTCTCGGCGGACCGCGATCAGACCGCGACCCGTAACGCCCTTTCGACCTTCACCGATCTGCAGAAACGCTTCCCCGACTTTTCCCGGGCCGATGAACTGACCACCAAGATCGCCCAATGTCGAGAGCGGCTGGCGGAACATGAAATCCTGGTCGGCCAGTTCTACCTGCGCACCAAACAGTACCAGGCGGCGAGCAATCGCATCAGCGGGGTTCTGGCCGAAAATCCGGACTACCCGAAAAAAGACGAGGCCTATTTCCTGCTCGGACATGCCTACCTCATGCTCGAACAGCGGCAGCGCGCGGCGGATGCCTTCAACTCCCTTTTCCGCGAATATCCCGCCAGCGACTATGTGCTGCAGGCGCAGAAACTGGTAGAAAAAAACTACTGATTTCAGCCACCACCGCCCTCCATCCCGCTCCTCCACCCCCGCGCTAAAAACGCGGGGGTTTTCTTTTGCCTCCCAGGCCCGAAACAGACCATCTTCCACTGCCGGAAGCACAGAATAACCTATATATGGGATTTTAAATTCGATGTTAGTTAATTTTCACATGATTGGAATATTTTATCTTTTCCCTTGACTTAATGATGCGACAAGTTGTAGAAAAAACCATCACTGATTGTATACGGTATACACAACCGGAGACATCAGCGACCAGCCCGGCGCGCTATCTATGCGAAACGGGCTTTTCCGTGCGAACCAAGGGCCGCGGACCATGAAGAGCGCGCCCCTATCCAAACCCCGATGGAGGAAAGCATGTCTACCCTGGAAAGTCGCATCCGCCGCAAGTCCCTGCTGAAAAAAGTGGTTCCCGTCGAGGACACCATCCAGTATTTCAAAAACGGCATGAACCTGGGCTGGTCGGGCTTCACCCCCGCCGGCTACCCCAAGGCGATCCCCATCGCCCTGGCCGACCACGTCGAAAAGAACAACCTGCAGGGCAAGCTGCGTTTCAATCTCTTCATCGGCGCCTCCGTCGGCGCGGAAACGGAAAACCGCTGGGCCCAACTGGATATGATCGACCGCCGCTGGCCCTATCAGACCGGCAAGGACATCGCCAAGGGGATCAACGAAGGGCGCATCCGCATGGGCGACAGACACCTCTCTCTCTTCGCCCAGGATCTCGGCTACGGCTTCTATACCAAGGATGAAACGGGCAAAGGCAAAATCGATATCGCCATCATCGAAGTTTCGGCCGTCACCGAGGATTGCGGTCTGGTTCTGACCTCCTCCTGCGGCGTGGTCGGCGAAATTCTCGCCATCGCCGACAAGATCATCCTCGAAGTCAACACCGGACAGCCCTCCTTTGAAGGGATGCACGATATCGTCATGTCCCAGGACCCGCCCCATCGCCAGCCTTACCTGATCAGCAAAGCCAGCGACCGCATCGGCACCACTTACGTCCCTTGCGACCCGGACCGGATCATCGCCGTGGTTGAATCGAAGCACCGCGACAAAGGCCGCGCATTCGCCGAGCAGGACGATACCTCCGAAGCCATCGCCGCCAATATTCTCGATTTCTTCGCCCATGAAGTCAAAGCCGGCCGTCTGCCGAAAAATCTGCTTCCCTTGCAGTCGGGCGTCGGTTCCATCGCCAACGCCGTGGTCGGCGGATTGGCCAAAGGCCCCTTCTACAACCTGAGCGTCTACACCGAAGTTCTGCAGGACACCATGCTCGACCTCTTCGATTCGGGCCGCCTCGACTTCGCTTCTTCCTGCTCTCTGTCCCTGTCGGAAACCCCGGGCTTCCCCCGGTTCTTCGACAACATGGACAAATACAAGGACAAGATCGTTCTGCGCCCCCTCTCTATCGCCAACGCTCCCGAGCCGATCCGTCGCCTGGGATGCATTGCCATGAACACCCCGATCGAGTTCGACATCTATGCCCACGCCAACTCGACGTTGGTTGGAGGCACCCGGATGATCAACGGCATCGGTGGCTCCGGCGACTTCCTGCGCAACGCCTACCTGTCGATCATGCATACGCCTTCGGCGCGCCCGACCAAGACCGACCCGACCGGCATCACCTGCGTCGTGCCGAAAGCGCCGCACATCGACCACACCGAGCATGACCTTGACGTTCTCGTCACCGAGCAGGGCCTGGCCGACCTGCGCGGCCTGGCGCCGAAGGATCGCGCTCAGGAAATCATCAACAAGTGCGCCCACCCCGATTACAAACCGATTCTCCAGGAATACTTCGACCTGGCCAAGAAAACCTGCCTGGCCAAGGGGATCGGCCATGAACCGCAACTTTTCGACCGCTGCTTCAAAATGCAGATGAATCTCGCGGCGAAAGGGACCATGAAGGTCGACAACTGGGACATCTGATCCACGAACCCGAAAAACGTAACAAAAACGCCCCCGAGCCGACAGGCCGGGGGCGTTTTTGTCATATCCACCCTATCCCCCCCCTCCATCGGGTAAAACCTCCCCTTGCTCCATCCCCGACCTCCCCCCATCAATGGGATTTTTCTTCCGCACAAACCCCCAAGGGCTCTGTTTCTCAAGGGCAAACAAGCACCTTCGCTACAAAACAATGGTTCAGCGCTGGAGATTGGCATAGGGATATCCTTAAAATAACATTAGCAAAGCCAAACCGGAAAAAAGGGATGAAAACACAGCCCACACAATCATCCAACACCTCGTTTTTATTGCTCTTCTTAAGAGATCGCTTCACTCAAAAGCGAGAGAAGAAAATCACTTAAGGTTGTTTTTACCATGAATGAATCATGAAAAATTTTTCTTGACTCTCTTTGCGGGCGCATTATATAAGCTTCACATATAACAGGATTTTAGAAACTGCAGAGAAGATGAGGGTTCATGCCTTTTGGCTGGCGAGATCCCCTGAACCGCTCAACGGTCAGCAAGGGTCTTCCGGGTTATCCGTAATTTTCAATGAAGGAGAGAGAACGTATGTCTGATTTCGGCACACTGGAAAGTCGCGTTCGTCGCAAGTCCCTGCTCAGCAAGGTCTGCAAGGCTGAAGACACTATCAAGTATTTCCAAGCCGGCCAGAATTTGCTGTGGTCGGGCTTCACCCCCGCCGGCTACCCGAAAGAAGTCCCCATCGCCCTGGCCAACCACGTTAAGGCCAACAACCTGCAAGGCAAGATGAAGTTCAACCTCTTCATCGGTGCCTCCGTCGGCGCCGAAACGGAAAACGTCTGGGCGGAACTCGACATGATCGACCGCCGTTGGCCCTATCAGACCGGTAAAAACATCGCCGCCGGCATCAACGCCGGCCGCATCCGCATGGGTGACAAACACCTTGGTCTCTTTGCCCAGGACATCAGCTACGGCTTCTACACCGAAAACGGCCGCTATGACATCGGCATTATCGAAGTTTCCGCCATCACTGAAGACTGCGGTCTGGCTCTGACCACCTCCTGCGGTATCGTCGCCGAAGCCATCAACCTGTGCGACAAGATCATCATCGAAGTCAACACCGGACAGCCCTCCTTCGAAGGGATGCATGACATCCACATGCAGCAGAAGCCGCCGCATCGCGCGCCCTTCCTGATCACCGAAGCCGGCTCTCGCATCGGCACCCCCTACGTCCCCTGTGATCCGGATAAAATTATCGCCGTGGTCGAGTCGAAGCGTCGTGACAAGGGACGCGCCTTCGCCGACGAAGACGACACCTCTGCTGCCATTGCCGGTCACATCATGGATTTCTTTACCCATGAAATCAAGAAAGGCCGCCTCCCTGAGAATCTTCTGCCTCTCCAGTCGGGCGTCGGGTCCATCGCTAACGCTGTCATCGGCGGCTTGGCAAAAGGTCCCTTCTCCGACCTGACCGTCTTTACGGAAGTACTGCAGGACACCATGCTCGACTTCTTTGACGGCGGCAACCTGAAGGTTGCTTCCGCCTGCTCCCTCTCCTTGTCTGAAGATCCGGGATTCCCGCGGTTCTTTGATAACTGGGAAAAATATTTCGACAAGATCATCCTGCGCCCCCTGTCCATCTCCAACGCCCCCGAGCCGATCCGTCGTCTGGGCTGTATCGCCATGAACACCCCGGTCGAGATTGACATCTTCGCCCATGCCAACTCCACCTTGGTCGGCGGTACCCGTATGATTAACGGCATCGGTGGTTCCGGCGATTACCTGCGCAACGGCTACCTGAAAATGATGCATACTCCGTCGGCTCGTCCGTCCAAAACCGACCCGACCGGCATCTCCTGCGTTGTGCCGCACTGCTCTCACATTGACCACACCGAGCATGACCTCGATTGCGTCATCACAGAACAAGGCCTGGCCGACTTGCGTGGATTGGCGCCGAAAGATCGTGCACGCAAGATCATTGAGAAGTGTGCCCATCCCGATTACAAGGATCAGTTGACCGAGTATCTGAAAATTGCCGAGAAGGAATGTCTTGCCAAGGGCGTTGGCCACGAGCCGCAACTGTGGGACCGCGCTTTCAAAATGCATCTCAACCTGGCCCAGAACGGCACCATGAAGGTCAAGAACTGGGATGTGAAAGTCGATCTCTGCGAATAATCGACTTGACCGCTCAACTCAAGCCCCGCCGGATTTTCGGCGGGGCTTTTTCGTATCCAGCCCGCCACTCTTCGTTGACGCCCCACGGCCCATCTGTTAAATTCCGTGACATATCAATCAAGCCCAAGCCAAGGAGAAAATACGATTATGAGTGAAGAGAAAAACCCCGTTGTGCTGATGGAAACCTCCATGGGGAACATTAAAATTGAGTTGAACCAGGAGAAAGCCCCGATCACCGTGCAGAACTTCCTCGACTACGTGGATGCCGGTTTTTATGAAGGGACCATCTTCCACCGGATTATCGACAACTTCATGGTTCAGGGGGGGGGTATGACCCCGGACATGAAGGAGAAGAAGAATCGGGCACCGATCAAGAACGAGGCCGACAATGGCCTGCCCAACACGCGCGGTAGTCTCGCCATGGCCCGCACCCAGGTCGTCGACAGCGCAACCTCCCAGTTTTTCATCAATCTGGTCGATAACACCTTCCTCAACCACCAGTCAAAAACCCCCGCGGGTTATGGCTACGCGGTCTTCGGCCAGGTCATCGAAGGCATGGAGGTCGTCGACGCCATGCGTAAGGTAAAGACCGGCAACAAAGGTTTTCATCAGGATGTTCCCGTGGAAGCGGTGACGATCGAAAAAGTCAGTCGGGTTGCCGAATAACCGAGCTCAATACTCGCCATCCCAACGAAAAAGCCGGAATTCATCGAATTCCGGCTTTTTCGTTGGTTGCCTTTAGGCCCTGTGCTACAGTCATTTTAATACACTGTTCTGCTTGCTTTTCCACAGGGCGAAACATGACTGAAATCTCTTGGTTCGGAAAACTCTACCGGGCCTATTACGGATTCAAGTTTTATCTTTTACGAAAGGAACGTCGGGAACGCCAGGCTTCGGGCGCCCGTAAAGGATTCGTCGGGGTGCAGATCGACGGCCTTTCGGCCCCGCATCTGCGTCGGGCTCTCGACCTGGGCTACATGCCCCATGCCCGGCGCTATCTTGATGAAGGGCACGTGCTTCTGGAATATCAAGCCGGCTTACCCAGCACCACGCCCGCCGCCCAAGCCGCGATATTTTACGGCGACAGTGGCGGGATCCCCGCCTTCCGCTGGTTCGAACGAGCCACCGGGCAACTGATCAGCTGCAACGACCCCGACCACGTGCAGCATTTTCGAGAAAAACTTTTTCATGACAAGATCGGCTTGCTCGACGGCGGTTCTTCCTATTCGAATATTATCGACGGCGGCGCGGCGCGCAGCGTTTTCACCGTTTCATCTCCTCATCCCCAGACCCTCTTCGGACGCTTCGGCGGCCTCCGCTTCATGCTTCTGGCCTTGCTCCATCCGTTGCGCATCTGCCGCATGATCGGCGCGACCCTGGTCGAATACGTCACCGACAGCTACGAGCGCTGGCATTACCGAAGAACCCGCCCCTGGCGGGTGAGCGAGGGGCTCTTCCCCTTGATCCGGGTGCTGTGTAACGTGGTACTGCGGGAACTTCAGACGTTGGGAGTGTTGGCCGACATCTATGTGGGCGTGCCTTACATTTACACGACCTATAGCGGCTACGACGAACTCGGCCACCACTTCGGCCCCGGCTCCCAGGCGGCATTAAAAAGCCTGCGTCATACCGACAAACGCATCGGCGAAATCTTGCGGATGGTCCGCCATGCCGCCGGCGCCGATTACCAGTTGGTCGTTCTCTCCGACCACGGGCAGACCCCCGGCTATCCTTTTCACAACCGCTTTGGCGCCACGCTCGGCGATGCCATCAGCGCCTTTCTGAAAAAAAACCAGCGGGCCGCCGTCTCCAGCGGACCGCTGGAATTCACGGCCGTTCAACTCGATTATCTGCGGGCGGAATTGGATACGCGTCCCAGCCACTGGCGCGACCGGATCTATCGGGCGACCAAAAAGCTGCTGCAGAAAAAAATCCGCGACCTGGTACCGGAAACGATCAAGATCGATGAAGAGGGGGGCGTGGTCATCACCTATTCCAGCTCTCTTGCCCATCTCTACATCACCGGCTACAAACAGCGCCTGAGCGCAGCGGAAGTCGAGAAGGAGCAACCGTTACTGTTGCGCTTCCTCAGTCAGCATCAGGGGATCGGCTTCGTTCTGGCACGGGGAGAAGGTATGGAGATCTGCTGCTATCACGACGGCGAGCGAACGGTCGGCTCCCAGGAACGCGTACCCGCTCCGGAGGGGCTGAAATTTCTCCGTCCCTACGGCGAGCCAGAGACCCTTTGGCCACGCCTGGTCGCCTTCGCCCTCGATGACGCCTGCGGCGACCTGATTCTCTTTGGCGCCTACGATGGCGAACGCATCGCCTGCTTCGATGACCAGGTCGGGGGACATGGATCAGTCGGCGGCGAACAGTCGCGCCCCTTCGTGATCCTGCCGAACAGCCACCCTTTGACGGGACGAAACGACCTGGTGGGCAACTCTTTCCTCTACCATGAGGTGTTCAAACCGCTCAGAAACGACCCGCCGTCGGCACCGCTGCCACATATTTGAGGTAGCGCCCCTCGGGGAAGCTCGTTGAAAAGGGGAAATCCTCCCCCTGCCCGGCAATACGGGTCACGCGCAATCCCTGCCCCTCCTGCAAAGCCCCCCGCCGCAACTCCTTGAGATAATCAGCGATATCCACCTTCTGATGATTGGACGACGCCAGCAGCAGCCCCCCCGGCTCCAGCACGGGCAGCACGGCGGCAACCAGATCCGAGGTGCCGCCACGGGTAGTGAAGCGGCTCTTCTTGGTCGTGGAAAAGGAAGGCGGATCCATCAACACTACATCGAAGCGCCGTCCCTGTTGCCGCAGGGCACGGAGGGCCTCCAGGCAATCATCGACGATGAATTCATGCCGACGCGGGTTGAGCCGATTCGCCGCGAAATTCTCCTCGGCCCAGTTGAGATAAGGGGCCGAAGTATCGACGCTGGTCACCCGTCCGGCACCGGCGCAAGCGGCAGCCACGGAGAAGGCTCCGGTATAGGCAAAGAGATTGAGGACCGCCTTGCCCGCAACCCTCTTCATGAGATCCCGGCGGTTTTCCCGCTGATCGAGGAAGAGTCCAACATGCAGCCCTTCTTCGAGATCGACGAGAAAATTCAAGCCGTTTTCCAGCACCGAAAAGCGTCCTTCCCGCCCCTGTCCGGCCAGAAGACGGCTGTATTTCTTGCCGGGGATTGCCCCTTGCAACTCGCGAGTGTTTTGCGGGCGGCGCTTTTCGTAAATCCCCAGAGGCTGAAACTCCTGCTCCAGAACCTGGGCGACCAGCGGCAAATGTCGCCGCCAACTCTCGGCGTAAAGCTGAACCAGGAGGAAATCCCCATAGCGATCGACGGTCAGACCGGGGAGACCGTCCCCTTCGCCGTTGATCAGCCGATAGGCCGTGGTCTCCTGCAGATCGATGACCTGCCGGCGCAAACGCCAGGCTTCCGCTACCCGTTGGCGAAGCCATTCCTGAGTCAACTTCATCGGACCAAAATCCAGCACCCGCGCCACCACCCGCTCACCCGGATCGAGCAGGGCGGTGGCCAGCAGGCGGTTCTCTTCGTCGCGGAGGGCGACAAGATCCCCCCTTGACCCTTGTGGCCAGCGTTTGGTATAGCGGTCCTCGATCACCCAAGGGTGTCCCAGTTCGAGCATGCGTTGGGTTTCGGGTCCGACGACAAAAGCCCCCTGATTCATAGGAAAACTCCTTAAAAAGTGTGCAGTGATCATGGATTGTAACGGCGCGCAATCCAAACCACCAAGGCGAAAAGGATCGCTGGCGGCATTCCCTCTGTGATAATATTCCCTACTCAAAAACGCTGTCGCAAGGAGAGCCGATGAACGAATCGAAAAAAACGCGGGGAGAACAGGCCATCGAACAGATTATGGAAACACTCCCCCCGGAATCGGAACGCTATCAGGTTCTGGCGACTGCCCGAGCCTTCAAATCCTCGTGGGTCGCCTTGGGGGAACAGTTGCTGCGAGTCAAGCGCAGCGGGCTTTTTCAGGAGTGGGGCTACGACAACTTCGAAGCGTACTGCGCCCAGGAAATCCGTATCAAGAAGCCGACCGCCCAAAAACTGACCCTGGCCTACGACTTTCTGGAACGGGTAGAACCACAGCTTGTCCCCCGTCAGGGGGAAATCTCCCCTGTACCGGATTACCGATCCATTGAGCTCTTGCGGCAGGCGCGGGAGGAAAAGGGATTTTCAGAGGAGGACTACGCCGGACTGCGGCGAGCGGTGCTGGAGGAGAATCGCAGTCACCCTACGGTGCAAAAACGGTTCAATGAAGTGGCGGCGGCCCAAGAGGGTGGACCGTCCCCCAGCGAGCAACTGCGCGGTGCTCTACTGACCGCCCGCCGTCTGGCCGGTCAGCTCGAACGGCTAAGTCCGCTTCCGGAAGACGCCCCGGCCGATCTTGCCCGCCTCATCCTCTGGCTGGAGGGACAGCTTGAGACTCTGGAAGCAGCGGAGCAAGCGGGCTGACCGCTACCCGCCGATGGGCAACCAACGATAGGCAAATGCCAGAAAAAGCGTTCCTGAAACACACAGAAACAGATAGAGCAGCAGTACCCGCTTGCGGAACATGGAAATAAAAATGCCCATGACCGGCAGGGCCGTAACCGGCCCGCCGATGAGCAGGGCAATCCCCGCCCCCTTGGCGAGAGTTATCCCTTCCCCCACCTCCGGCGAAACAAAGCCATAGAGCATGGCGGCGGCGGTCACTTGTGGCAGATGCAGAGGGATAGTAGCAAAGGTCAGCGTCAGAATCGGCGCGATCCCCTCGCCGGAAAGGAGCGCAGCTAACCAATCCGTGGGGATGAGGGTTGACGCAACCACTTCGATCACCAGTCCGATCAGGGCAAAGCGTCCGATTTTAAGCAGCCCTTCCCAGAATTTGGCGAGAAAGACCAGAAACTTGTTGTGGGTGCAGCGGTCGACCCGATGCGAGAGCTGCTTGCCGCAGTCACAGCGCAACTCCACCACCGGATAATCGGGATCGTGGAAATCCCCTTCGGGCAGGATTTTCCGGAACAGCCGTTCTTCGGTAAAACCGTAACGACGCAGGAAATGCGTCGCATAGCCGGCGTACAATCCCATGAACAGAGCACAGACCACAACGACGTTGGCCCAGAGCGTCCCCAACTCCCAGTTCAACAGGGTATAGCCCGCCGGGCTCATGAGCGGCGAGGTCACCAGCAGCGACATGGCGGGTGCCAGAGGCAACCCTGCCAGCAAAAGGGAAATGACCAGGGGCAGGGTGGCGCAGGCACACAAAGGGCTGACAAGGCCCAGCAGAGTAGCCACGACAATGGAGAGCGCCCCGAAATGAGTCAGCGCCTTGCGGATCTTGACGTGCCACTTGAAGGTACGAATAATCGCTTCCAGCAGCACGCCCAACATCAAAAAAGGCAGGATGTAAAGAATTTCGCGCCAGAGTCCCGCACCCAGTTTGACGATCAACTCACTCCAGTTTTCCATATCCGCGCCGCTCATCCCTTCGGTTAAGATTCTGTCCGGCGCAAGGCCAAACAGACAATTTTTCGCCAGGAACCCTATTCAAATCCGGCGTCCATGATCATCCGCAAAAACCTGGGACACCGCGGCTCATAAATAAGCAAAAGCTGTTCCAGATGAAGGATTCTATCAGACCACCCGGATCATGAATTCCGGGCACGCCGGGGCGCAATAACCACAGAGGATGCAACGTTCGGCATCGACCCGCGCCTTGCCGTCAACAATGGCCAAAGCGTTGTTGGTACAGGCCTCGACGCAAGAACCACATCCCGTGCAGAAGCGGTCCATGATCTTCAAATGACGCCGTTGCGACTCCAGTTTCCGCCACATGGCGTCCTCTAGGGGGGCAT
The DNA here is from genome assembly GCF_900111775.1 of Desulfuromonas acetexigens. Classification (NCBI taxonomy): domain Bacteria; kingdom Pseudomonadati; phylum Thermodesulfobacteriota; class Desulfuromonadia; order Desulfuromonadales; family Trichloromonadaceae; genus Trichloromonas; species Trichloromonas acetexigens. The sequence continues at coordinate 134,367 of NZ_FOJJ01000040.1, forward strand.
CGGAAAAAAGGCGGATGTTGGCATCAACCTCGGCTTCGGACAACATGCCCACGGCGACGCCATGGACCCCGGGCAGGTCACGGACAAAACGTAAACTCTCGCGCGCCTGGGCAATCAGATTGCCGCCGGCCAGCGCCTTCATAGCGTAAACCCCCTTGCCGGCCGCGGCAACCTCGGCAAGGGCCGCAGCCATCTCCTCGGCCGAACCATCCAGAATCCCCATGCCCTGTCGGTTGATCAAAGGATGGACCACGGCAATTTCAGGGTGACGTGCAGCCTGTCGCACCGCACGAATGTAATGAGTCGACAGACCTACATGGGCGATCTTCCCCTCGTGACGCATCTCCAGCAAAAGATCGAAGATCGCAGCGCGCTCGATAAAGGGATCAGCAAGCCGCGCCGCATGCACATGCACGACATCCAGACGCTCGACACCGAGCTCGCGCAGCGCCTGCTCCACATGTCGACGTGCCATTACCGCATCTGTCGCATGGGTTTTGCTGGCCAGATAACAAGATCCTTGATAACCCTTGAGGGCCTGCCGAATATGCCTGAAGGTTTCATAAAGGGCAGCGGTATCGATCATATTGACGCCGCACTCCAAGGCATAGCGCAGCAACCGTCCGGCTTTCTCCAGGGGCAGGTCCGCCTGCAATGGCCCCAGCGGCAGACTGCCAAAAATCAGGGGGCTGACCGCCATCCCGGGACTTCCCAGCAAGACCTTATTCATGCTATCCTCCCAAAAATTTTCCAATGAACAAAAAATCTCACCTCCAGGTCGTAAATCGAACCGATGGTATACTTGGAGATAATGAGGCGAGCGCGAGAAGCGAGGTAAAAAAATGTCGAACGAATTTAAAAATCAGGTTAAAGAGCAGTTCGGCAAGGCGGCTGACGGGTACGTCCGGGATCAGGGATTTGCCCAAGGAGCCGACCTGGTGGAGGCGGCGAAACTGCTTCAACCGACGAACGACGACATTCTGCTCGACGTAGCCTGTGGTGGCGGGCACACTGCCCTCTACTTCGCCCCTATGGTCCGCAGTGTGGTCGCCTCCGATCTGACCATGCAGATGCTGAAAAAGGCTCAGGAATATATCAGCGATGAAGGGAACGTGGACAATGTGACCTTCCGCGAGGCCGACGCCGAAGACTTGCCGTTCCCCTCCGGATCCTTCACCGTCCTCACCTGCCGGATTGCTCCCCACCATTTTTCCGATGTCCCTAGGGCGTTACGGGAATTTCACCGGGTTCTGCGCCGCCAAGGCGGACGAATGGTCATCATCGACACCCTCCTGCCGGAAGATCCGGAAATCGCCGAATTTTGCCAGACCATGGAGAAAATGCGGGATCCGACCCATGTCCGCGCCTACACTCGCCGTGAATGGACAGAAATGGTCGAAAATGCTGGGTTCAAAGTAATTGAAACCAAAGTTTTTCACAAAACCCATGATTTCGACAGCTGGGCGAGAAGGGCGGGTCTCCGTGGCGACGCTATCAAAAACCTTGTTCAATATTTCATCAAAGCACCGGCTAAAGTCCATGACTATTTTCAGATCGAAACCTTCGCCGGCGAAGTTGAAAGCTATACCGATCGGAAGATTTTGATCTACGCCACTCGCCTCGATAAAAAATAACCTGAATCGATATCGGTTGAGACGGGTTACTGGTCCTGCTCAATCTCATTTTTTAAATAAAAAAAGGCCCGCCTCTAAATGAGGCGGGCCTTCTGGAAAAATTTCGGCGGCGACCTACTTTCCCACATAGTTACCCATGCAGTATCATCGGCGCAGTAGGGCTTAACTTCTGTGTTCGGAATGGGAACAGGTGTGACTCCTACGCTATAGCCACCGAAAACCGTACAACTGGTTTTCAATTGCCTAAGACTTAATCGATGCGAGCAGTTTGGATCGAAACGCTATGGAGTCGGGGGGCGAGGCGAACCTCGCCCCCTTCCTCACGAAAAAACTTTTTATGGTCAAGCCTCACGGTCAATTAGTACCGGTAAGCTGAATGCATTGCTGCACTTACACACCCGGCCTATCAACGTCGTCGTCTCCGACGGACCTTTAGGGGCTTACGCCCAGGGAGATCTCGTCTTGAGGGGGGCTTCCCGCTTAGATGCTTTCAGCGGTTATCCTTTCCGAACGTAGCTACCCAGCCATTGCCTCTGGCGAGACAACTGGAACACCAGTGGTTCGTCCATCCCGGTCCTCTCGTACTAAGGACAGATCCTCTCAAATCTCCTGCGCCCACGGCAGATAGGGACCAAACTGTCTCACGACGTTTTAAACCCAGCTCGCGTACCACTTTAATTGGCGAACAGCCAAACCCTTGGGACCGACTTCAGCCCCAGGATGTGATGAGCCGACATCGAGGTGCCAAACCTCCCCGTCGATGTGAACTCTTGGGGGAGATAAGCCTGTTATCCCCGGAGTACCTTTTATCCGTTGAGCGACGGCCCTTCCATACAGAACCGCCGGATCACTAAGACCTGCTTTCGCACCTGCTCGACCTGTGTGTCTTGCAGTCAAGCTCCCTTATGCCTTTGCACTCTTCGGCTGGTTTCCAATCAGCCTGAGGGAACCTTCGCGCGCCTCCGTTACACTTTGGGAGGCGACCGCCCCAGTCAAACTACCCACCAGGCAGTGTCCCTGACCCGGATGACGGGCCGAGGTTAGACATCCAGAAGAACAAGGGTGGTATTTCAAGGGCGACTCCACCGACACTAGCGTGCCAGCTTCAAAGTCTCCCACCTATCCTACACATGCTGTCCCGAATGTCACTGCCAAGCTGTAGTAAAGGTTCACGGGGTCTTTCCGTCTTGCCGCGGGTACTCGGCATCTTCACCGAGAATTCAATTTCGCTGAGTCTCTGGTTGAGACAGTGCGGAAGTCGTTACGCCATTCGTGCAGGTCGGAACTTACCCGACAAGGAATTTCGCTACCTTAGGACCGTTATAGTTACGGCCGCCGTTTACCGGGGCTTCGGTTCAAAGCTTCGCTTGCGCTAACAAATCCCCTTAACCTTCCGGCACCGGGCAGGCGTCACACCCTATACTTCCTCTTGCGAGTTTGCAGAGTGATGTGTTTTTAGTAAACAGTCGCTACCGCCATTTCTCTGCGACCCCCTTCGGC
>NZ_FOJJ01000040.1:147500-174375 GCF_900111775.1 Desulfuromonas acetexigens
CGGTGTCGGTCAGCAGCTTGCAGATCCACAGAGGGCCGGAAGCGGTCAGGCTGATCACCTCGATATCGTCGGGAATTTCCTTCTGCTTGAACTGCTGGACAAAATCCTCCTCGGCCTGCCGGGACTCGGCGGCTCCGTGGAAACGCGTCACCAGCTCTCGGGCCAGGGCCTTTTTGCTCTCCATGGGATGGGCGCCGTCGGGGCGACCGGCGACGCCGTCCTTGACTTTCTGCAAGGTGGCGAGATCGACATCGGAAAGGAGTTCATAGTAGCGCACCATCAACTCATCGGTGATGCTCATCACCTTGCCGTAAATTTCCTTGGGCGGCTCGGTGATGCCGATGTAATTCCCCAGGGACTTGCTCATCTTGTTGACGCCGTCAAGCCCTTCGAGCAGCGGCATGGTCAGCACCGACTGGGGACGCTGCCCCTCCTGCCGCTGCAGCTCGCGGCCGACCAGCAGGTTGAACTTCTGATCGGTGCCGCCCAGTTCCACATCGGACTTCAGCGCCACCGAGTCGTACCCTTGCACCAGCGGATAAAGGAATTCGTGGATCGCGATCGGCTGCTGGCCGCTGAAGCGCTTGTGGAAATCGTCCCGCTCGAGCATGCGCGCCACGGTGTAGCGGGAGGCCAGGGCGATGAGACCGGCGGCGGACATTTGTCCCATCCAGGTACTGTTGAAAACAACCTCGGTTTTTTCCGGATCGAGAATCTTGAAGACCTGCTCCTTGTAGGTCTCGGCGTTCAACAGCACCTGCTCGCGGGTCAGAGCCTTGCGGGTTTCGTTCTTGCCGGTGGGATCGCCGATCATGCCGGTGAAGTCGCCGATGAGAAAACAGACGTGGTGCCCCAGATCCTGAAACTGCTTGAGCTTCTGGATCAGGACCGTGTGGCCGACATGCAGGTCGGGAGCGGTCGGATCGAATCCCGCCTTGATTTTCAGAGGGACGCCGGTCTTCACCGACTGGGCGATTTTTTCCTCCAACTCCGCCTCGACGAGGATTTCCACCGCTCCGCGCCGGATAACGGCCATCTGTTCCTGAACCGACTTCATAATAATTTCGTCCTTCGTAGTATTAGTCAGCGAGCTCTTCAAGCACACGTTCGATGCCGACGGCGCGGCCGGTTTGCTCATCGATGGTCAAAACCACGGCGCAGATCACCGAGTCCTTCTTGGCCACCTCGAAACGCACCGGCAAGAGCGAAAGAAACTTTTCCACGGCCAATTCCTTGCGGATGCCGATGACCGAATCGCGGCTGCCGGTCATGCCGACATCGGTCATGTAAGCGGTCCCGCCGGGGAGGATGCGCTCGTCGGCGGTCGGCACATGGGTATGGGTCCCGACCACCGCCGAGACCCGGCCATCGAGATAGCAGCCGAGCGCCGCCTTTTCACTCGTCGCTTCGGCGTGAAAATCGACCAGAATGATCGGCGTCTGCCGGCGTAACTCCTCGACCAGGGCATCGGCGACGCGAAAGGGGCACTCCAGATTACCCATGAAAACCCGGCCTTCAAGATTGAGGATGCCCACCGGAATCCCGGCGCTGGTGGTGTAGACCCCATGCCCCCGACCGGGCGCTCCGGCCGGATAGTTGGCCGGACGCAACAGCCGCTTCTGGCTCTCCAGGTAGGGATAAAGTTCCTTCTTGTCCCAGATATGATTGCCCGAGGTCAGCACATCGACCCCGAGATCGTACAACTCTCGGGCCAGGTCGGCGGTGAGACCGAAGCCGGCCGCGGCGTTTTCGCCGTTGGCGACCACCAGGTCGATCTGGTGGCGGTCGATCAGACGGCTAAGGCGGCTGGATAGGGCCAGGCGCCCGGCGCGGCCGACGACATCTCCGATAAAGAGAATTTTCAAAGGAACTCCCGATCTATCGTAAGCGCCCCGCGGGGGAGCGCCAATCCTATTTGGCGTATTCGGTGGCCCGGGTTTCGCGAATGACGTTGACCTTGATCTGACCGGGATAGGTCATCTCGGCTTCGATCTTGCGGGCGATATCTTTGGCCAGCACGTAGGACTGGGCATCGGTGACATCCTCGCTCGATACCATGACCCGGATTTCACGCCCCGCCTGGATGGCGTAGCAGCTGGAGACCCCGGAAAAGGAAGTGCCGATGCGCTCCAGATCCTCGAGACGCTTGACGTAGGTTTCGAGCATCTCGCGCCGAGCGCCGGGACGGGCGCCGGAAAGGGCGTCGGCCGCCTGGACCAGCACCGCCAGGATGGTTTCGGGCTTTTCGTCCTCATGGTGGGCGGCGATGGCGTGAACAATTTTGGGGGACTCGCCGTATTTGCGGGCGAGATCCGCACCGATGACCGCATGGGAGCCTTCAATCTCGTGGTCTACCGCCTTGCCGATGTCGTGGAGCAGGCCGGCGCGCTTGGCCTGTTTGACGTTGATCCCCAACTCGCTGGCCATGATGCCACAGAGGAAAGCGACTTCCAGCGAATGCTGGAGGACGTTCTGGCCGTAGGAGGTACGATAGCGCAGCCGCCCGATGAGCTTGATGATCTCGGGATGGATGCCGTGCACGCCGACGTCGAAGGTCGCCTGCTCACCGGCCTCACGGATGGCGTCATCCACCTCCTGCTCGGCCTTGGCCACCACCTCTTCGATGCGCGCCGGATGAATGCGGCCGTCGGCCACCAGCCGCTCCAAGGTCAGCCGGGCGACTTCGCGGCGCACCGGATTGAAGCCGGAGATGATCACCGCCTCGGGGGTGTCGTCGATGATCAGGTCGATACCGGTCGCCGCTTCGATGGCGCGGATGTTGCGCCCTTCGCGGCCGATGATGCGGCCTTTCATCTCGTCCGTCGGCAAGGGCACCACGCTGACCGCCTTTTCCGCGACATAATCACCGGCGTAGCGCTGAATGGCCAGGGCGAGGATTTCCTTGGCCTTCTTGTCGGCAGTCTCCTTGGCCTCATCCTCGATCTGCTTGATCCGCTTGGCGGCGTCGTGGCGCGCCTCGCTCTCCATGCCGGCGATGATGGTCTGCTTGGCCTCCTCGGCGGTCATACCGGAAATCGTCTCCAACCGTTCGGCCTGCTGGGCAACCAGGTCTTCCGCCTCTTTTTCCCGGGCGCGCACCTTGTCTTCCATCAGCGGCAGGGCTCGCTCCCGCTGGGAAAGCTCCTCCTCCCGGCCGTCGAGTTGCAGTCCCTTGCGATCCAGATGCTCCTCACGTTGCAGCAGACGCTTTTCCTGGGCCTGGATTTCCCGACGCAACTCACGGGCTTCCTTCTCCCATTCGGCCTTGGCTTCCAGCACCGTGTCCTTGGCCTGGATCAACGCCTCCTTGTGGATGGTGTCGGCCTGCTTCCGCGCTTCTTCGACAATCTGCTCGGCGGTGAGTTCGGCTCCGGCGAGGCGGGATTCAATGAATTTGCGGCGCAGCAGGGAGCCGCCAAAAGCGCCTCCGGCCAACGCCATGAGAATCAACAACAATGTGATTTCTATAGACAAAACGGTATCCTCCTAAGAAGTGGTCAGGGGGGTCCCCCCGGGAGCCGCGACCTCCCCTAGTTGGGGAGCGAAACGCAGAATCCGGGACTCGGTAATTAACAGGTGCATGGCGATGTCGTGATTCTCCACGGGCAGGCTCGCCGTCAGTTGCAGTTCGTAACAGAATCCGGCCCGCAGGGGTTTCACGTCGGAGCCATGGAAAAAGCGGTCGTAACAACCCTTGCCGTAACCCAACCGGAACCCTTCCAGGTCGTAGGCGACTCCGGGGATGACCATCAGGTCGATGGTCGCCAGCGGAAGGAGGCTTACGCCAACGGGTTCGAGGATGCCGAAGCGTCCAGGGCGCATGCCGTCGAGGTCGGACACCTCGACGAATTCCAGACCGGTTGCGGCGACTCGGGGATAAGCCAGCCGTTTACCCGCCTCGCGGGCGGCATGAAAAATCGTATCCGTGGGAACTTCGTCGCGAACCGGGCTATACAGGGCCAAAACGTTCGCGGCGACATATTCCGGGGTGCTCAGCAGCCGGGATTGGGCAGCTTGGCCCCAGGCGGCACGGTCGGCCATCGAGATCCGCCGACGCCGTTCGAGCATGGCGGTACGAAGGGATTGCTTGGGCATGGCCAGAGTGCTCCGCGCGGGAGCCCTGGAGGAGGGACAAGAAAGGCAGGCAGGCGGGGTTCAGGGGACCATCAACCACGAATCATCGTAAGCCGGCAGGCGCAAGGGGGAATTTCCCCTGTCACTTGAGTCGAAACCGTAAGAATCTTATCGGCGAAACTCCTTGAGCCGGGGTCGCGAAAGGCACTTATTTTGGGCCTGCGAACGCCCTGCAAAGGCTACGATAACTATGAAACAAAGCCGAGGCTGAAAACCAAACCGGTAAACCGTCGCGGCCCAGCCGCGACCCGTGGGGTACTGCCATTTCGATGTCGCATCTCCAACAGGGAGATGATGGTAAGGGAGGCGCGAGGCCGAAGGTTCGACCAAAACACGTCATCCCGGAGTCCGGCCGGTTATTGCCCGGCAGACTGATCGTCCAGTCGTTCCAGCAGGATGCGCAGGCGACGATTCACGTCCTCGTCTCCACCCGACGCGACCGTTTCCTGCTGCCGGAGCAAACGCCCCGAAACATTCATCAGGGCCAGTATTGCGCTGGCCAGGGTATCGGCGGAACGGCCCGAAGCCATTACCTCATTCAGTCGGTCATTGACGAAACTCGCGATCCGCCGCACTTCTTCGTCCGACTCCGCGCTTCTGACCACATAAGGCTGGCCAAGAATCATGACCTCCACCGATTGCTTCAAAGAGCCTCCTCATCGAGAAGGTCCAGACGGCCGATGATCCGGTCAAGCTCTTCACGGAAAGTCTGCCGCTCCTCCAGAAGCGTCTGATTTTCCTCTTCCAGTTCCCGCACCCGCCGACCCAGTTCGGTCTGTCGGTCGAGCAGTCGGGTCAATTTTTCTTCGAGCCGAATAATCAGCTCCAGAGTATCGGATGCCATCTTGAAAGACTCCAGTACGATAGAAAATATTAGAAAATGGGTCGGATAAAGTCAAGAATTTTCAAGACTCCCGGAACAATGCGTCGACAAAGAGATCGGGATCGAAGGGCCGCAGATCATCGACCCCCTCGCCGATCCCCACATATCGCACCGGCAGACCCAGCTCGGCGCCGATGGCGACCACCATCCCCCCCTTGGCGGTGCCGTCCAGCTTGGTCAGGGCAATGCCCGAGACCTCGACCGCCTCTTTGAAGAGCCGCGCCTGAATCAGGGCGTTCTGCCCGGTAGTGGCATCGAGCACCAACAGGGTTTCGTGCGGGGCGCCGGGGATCTCCCGCCCAAGCACCCGACGGATCTTCTTCATCTCTTCCATGAGATTGACCTTGGTGTGCAACCGGCCGGCGGTATCGAGAATCAGCACATCAGCCTTGCGGGCCAAAGTCGCCTTGGCGGCGTCAAAAGCCACGGCGGCCGGATCGGCCCCCTCGCCGTGACGAATCACCTCGACCCCGGCGCGCTCCCCCCAGATCGCCAGTTGTTCGGCGGCGGCGGCGCGAAAGGTGTCGCCGGCACCGAGCACTACCCGCTTGCCTTGGGCGGTAAACTGTCGGGCGAGCTTGCCGATGGTGGTGGTCTTACCGACGCCGTTGACCCCAACAACCATAATCACGAAAGGCTGGGCCTGATTCAGGTCGAGCGCCCCCGCTTCCAGTTTGAGGCGCTCGCGCAGCTCCTCGCGCAAGGCCGTGCGCAAGGCGGCGGGGGACATCTCGCCCCGCGCCACCCGGCCGCGCAGCGCCTGGATGACGTCGCCGGTGGTGGCCATGCCGAAATCGGCGGTAATGAGTAATTCTTCCAGGTCATCGAGCAACTCGTCGTCCACCCGACGGCCACTTAGCAGGCTATCGAGGCGACCGACCAGGGCGCCCTGGGTCTTCGCCAGCCCGGCACGCATGCGCTCGAAAAGACTCGCGGGCGCAGCCGCCGGGGCTTCGACCGTGATTTCCGCCGGTGGAGTCGGCGCCTCTTCGACCGCCTCCGCTTCGGCCTCCTCTTCAGCGGTGACTTCCGCCCGGCGTGGCGGAACCGGCCGTTGGCGCCGCCCGATCCGCAGCAGCAGCAAAATGAAGAGCGCCACCACCAGGGTGACCAGCAGATAGAGGGCGCCGAGCGCCCCGACTTCGCGATAGATTTCCGGCACGCCCAGCTGCCCGAGGAGCGGAGCGACGGTCTGCACCCAAAGCTTGAGCAACTCTCCGAACTGGGCGAGATAATTCTTCAGAAGATTGGAAAACTGATCCATAGTCAATTCACTCCCGGGATACGGCAAAACGGAGGGCACGGAGGCGCTCAGCCGATCTCCCTGATCAATCGCGCGACACAGCGGCGCGCCTCGAAAAGCGCCCGCCCAAAGGCCTCCCCCCGCGCCAGGGTCAAGACCAGAAAATATTCGGAAGTCACCGGCAAGACCAGAATCTCCATGCGGTCCGTGGTGATGACGATCTCCCGGGGTTCGGCCCCATCGAGCCGTTGTACCAGATCCCGCAGGCGGTTGAGAATCACCCCCTTGTGCGCGCCGATCACTTTGAGCTCGTAGGCGTCCATGCGGGCGACCTGATCGACCGCCTCCCCTTCCCAGTCGGCGAGGATCGCCCCGCCGGCGCCGGGCACCGCCGCGACCAGATCCCCCAGAATCGTCTTAAAGGCCATAAGCCTCCTCGAATTCGTGGAAACGCACCGAGACCAGTTTGGAAACTCCCGGTTCCTCCATGGTCACTCCGTAGAGGGTATCGGCGACCTCCATGGTCCGCTTGCTGTGGGTAATGATGATGAACTGGGAAACCTGGGACATTTCCTTGATCATTTCATTGAAGCGGCCGATGTTGGCGTCGTCCAGGGGCGCATCCACCTCATCGAGCATGCAGAAAGGGGAAGGCTTGATGAGGAAGATGGAAAAAATCAACGCCACCGCCGTGAGCGCCTTTTCCCCGCCGGAGAGGAGGCTGACGTTCTGCAGCTTCTTGCCCGGCGGCTGGACGATGATCTCGAGCCCCGTTTCCAGCAGGTCGCTCTCGTCGGTCAGCCGCAATTCCCCCTGACCGCCGCGGAAGAGACGCGGAAAGATCTCCTGGAACTTGGCGTTGACCAGATCGAAGGTCTCGCGAAAGCGCTTGCGGGTGGTGCGGTTGATTTTGCCGATAGCGGTCTGGAGTCCATCCAGGGACTGTCGCAGATCCTCCTGCTGCACCTGGAGAAACTGGCCCCGTTCTTCCAGCTCGCGATATTCCTCGATGGCGGTCAGATTGACCTCGCCGATCGCCTCAACGGCCTGGCGCAACTCCTCCAGGCGCCCTTGCGCCGCCGCCGCGACCTCCTCCGTCGCCGCCACGCCGTCGCGCAGGTCAACGCGATAGCGTTCCAGCACGTTGGAATGGAGATGTTCCGCTTCCAAAGCCAGCTCCCGCAGCCGCAGCTGCCCGGCGCCATGGGTCTCGCGCAGGGTGTCGAGCTGCTCACGCAACCGGCGCAACCCGTCTTGGCGTTCCTCCAGCTGTTCTTGGGCCAGAGCGAAGCGCTCCCGAACTTCGGCCAGGCGCGCCTGATCCTCAACGTGGCGCTTGGCCAGCACCTCCTGCTCGATCTTCAGCCTCTTGCTCTCGGCTTCCAGGCGCGCCTCCTCCTCCAGCGCCTCCCGGCAGCGCTCGACGATGAGCGTCCGCCGGCTCTGCAAATCCCGGCGCAGACGGGCCAGGCGCTCCAACTCTCCCCGGTGGCCGTCCTCCCGCTCGCGCAGACCGGCGACCGTCACCTTCAGCGCCGTCAACCGGTCGCGCACCACGGCGATTTCCCGGCGCAGCACCTGGGCCTCTTCCTGAATCCGGGCAACCCCTTCCTCGTACTCCAGGCGTTGCCCCTCCAGCTGCGCCCGGCCGCTTTGGATCTCTTCCAGGCGGCGGTCGAGCTCCCGCTCCTCGCCGTGCAGTTGTTCGTCTTCGAGGACCAGCACCTCCAGCCGTTCGTCCAGGCGGGCGCGGGTATCTTCCAGGCGCTGCAGATCCTTTTCGCTGTCCATGACCTTGAGCGCCTGCCCGTGGCGGGCGCTTTCGACCTCGCGCAGCCGTTCCTCGCTCTCGCGCAGGGCCTCCCGCAAGTGCTCCCGCTGCTCTTCGAGGGCGGCAAGGCGCTCTTCCTGGGATTCGACCAGCACGGCGAGTTCCTTCATTTCGCGTTTTTTATGCAGCAGCCCCTGCCCCAGCCCCTGGCGGCCGCCGCCGGTGAATTCCCCGCGCCAGCTCAAGAGTTCGCCGGCCTCGGTGACCAGCAGCGTTCCGGCGGGGAGGGGACGCCCCCAGTAGGGTTCCAGGCTCGGTACCTGGCCGTAACCGGCGAGGAGAGCGCGGACCAGATCCTCGCTCCCGGGACGGGGGCTGACCAGCTCCGCCAGTGGGCGGGCGCCCTCGGGAAGCGCCGAGGCCGTCGCCGTCCAACCGGGCCAGGCGAAGGTCGAGCGGCCGTCCTGCCCACCGAGAAAAGCGGCGGCGACGACGGCGGTTTCGCGATCGGGGGCGACCAGCGCCTGCAAACGCTCGCCCAAAACCGCTTCCAGGGCCGTTTCCAGATGGGCCGGGGCTTCGAGGTGATCGGCGACCACCCCGGAGAAACGGCCGCGCCACTCCGCGTCGGCGAAGAGCGCCTTGACGCCGCCGCCATAGCCTTCCAGATCCCGCTCCAACTGGCGCAGGGAGAGGAGCCGGGAACGGCTCTGCCCAAGCTCCTCGCGGTGGCGGGCGAGCATCGCCTCGTTTTCCTCCCGCTCTTCCCGTAGGCGGGCGACGGCGGCACGCAACTCTTCCTGCTCTTCCCCCAGGGACTCATGAGCGGCGCGCAGGGCGGCGAGGGACGTTGCCAGCTCGGCGATCAGGGATTCGGCCTCCCCGAGCTGCTCGCGCAGGCGCACCGTTTCACTGCGCTGCCGGGTCTTGCGTTCGTCGAGCTGACGGCGGCGGCGTTCGATCTCCTGCTGACCGGCGCTGAGCTGGGACAGATCGGTCAAGAGCCGGTAGAGGAGCTGGCGGGTTTCCTGCTGCGCCGCCTCCAGATCCCCGTCGCGCTGAGTGAGTTCGGCCAAGGCCGCCTCCCCCTCGGCGAGCCGCCGCAACTCCCGCTCCAGATCCCCCCCGAGGTCTTCGCGGGTCTGCTTGAGCCGCTTCTCTTCGCCGTCGGCCTCGGCCAGACGCCGCACCACCTCCTGCTCTTCGGCGAGTCCTTGTTCCCGGCGGCGCGCCAGGCCCTCCCCCTCGCGGACCGCCAGGGCGAGCCGCCCGGCAACCTTTTCGAGCTCGGCGGCGAGGCGGAAAACCTGTTCCTGCAGGCGCGCGACCACCCGCTCCTCTTCCCCTTGGGCCAAGCGCGCTTCGTCGAGCGTCCGTTCTTCCTGTTCGAGACGCGCCGCCAAAGCGGTGAGGGCCTGACGTTCTTCCTTGTCCCGCGCCCCCCCCGCTTCGAGGGTCGCACTCAGCTCGGCGAAACGCCGCCGGGCCAGCCCCACCTCGATCCCCTTGAGTTCTTCCCGCAGGGCGCGAAAGCGCTCGGCCTTCTGCGCCTGGCGCTTGAGGCTCGCGGTCTGCCGTCGCACCTCGGCGACGATATCCCCCAGCCGCAGCAGATTCTGGCGGGTCGCCTCGATCTTGCGCAGGGCGGCTTTCTTGCGGGATTTGTACTTAGTGACCCCGGCCGCCTCTTCGATGAGAAAACGGCGATCCTCGGGTTTGGCGTTGAGGATCATGCCGATCTTGCCCTGTTCGATGATCGAATAGGCCCGCGCCCCGACCCCCGTATCCATGAAGAGTTCGGAGATGTCGAGGAGGCGGCAGGGGGTCTTGTTGATCAGATATTCGCTGTCGCCGTTACGGAAGAGCCGGCGGGTAACCATGATTTCCGCGTATTGGCGGTAGGCGGCGGGGGCTTGGCCGTCCTCGTTGGCGAAGATCATCGAGACCTCGGCCATGCCCAGCGGCTTGCGCGACTCGCTGCCGCCGAAAATCACATCCTCCATAGCACGGCCGCGCAGGTTCTTGGCGTTCTGCTCTCCCATCGCCCAGCGGATGGCGTCGACGATATTACTCTTGCCGCAACCGTTGGGGCCGAGGATGGCGGTAATTCCCGACTCGAAATCGAGGGCGACCCGATCGACGAAGGATTTGAATCCCTGGATTTCTACCCGCTTGATCTTCATGGATGAGGAAAAGACGACTCCTGGGCCGGACGGCCGGGATAAATCAAATAGCGTGGCATGTTATCAAGGGGGCCACGGCATGTAAAGATTTTATCCGGTTGCCTTTAATCCGCCTTGGGAGGTATGATCCGGGCCATGATCGAATGGCAGGTACAGCCCACCGAGGCGGGCAATCCCCTGGAATTTCTGACGAATCGCCTTCCCGGCGCGCCCCGCTCCTACCTGCGCCAACTGTTGCGTAAGGGCCGGGTGCGGCGCGACGATGGCCCCTTGGACGAAAGTGCCGTCCTGCGCCCGGGGGATCGCGTCATTCTGCCGGAGAGCGCCCGCCTGCGGCAACTCCTTGCCCTCCCCCCGGTCCCGGTTATTCTTTACGAGAGCCGGGAGATGCTGATCGTCGAAAAACCGGCGGGCCTTGCCGTGCACGGCAGTCAGGGGCACGAAGAAGACCATCTGCTCGGGCGCATCCAGGCACTGCTGCAAGAGCGCCGGGCCCCTTACTCGGTGGCACCGGTGCATCGCCTCGACCTGGAAACCTCGGGGCCGATCCTCTTTGCCAAGGGACGCCAGGCCGCCGGTCGCCTCGGCCAACTCTTCATGGACGGGGCCGCCCAGAAAAGCTACCTGGCCCTGGTCGCCGGGGAACTGATCGGCGCCGGACGGCTGGAGAGCCCGGTGCGTGCCAAGGGGAAGCTCAAGGCGGCGACTACCGACTACCGGACGCTGACGGGATTCGGCGACTTCACCCTGGTGGAACTGGAGCTGCTCAGCGGCCGCACCCACCAGATCCGCCAACAGCTATCCGCCGCCGGCCATCCCCTAACCGGCGACCGACGCTACGGCGGGCCGACGCCGCCGGGGCTGAAACGGCTCTTTCTGCACTGTCGAAAACTGGCGTTGCCCGATCCTTTCGGCGGCCCGGACGTCCTGGTGGAAAGCCCGCTCCCCGCAGAGCTGGCCCAAGTTCTGAACGCATTGGGGGCACGGACTCCCTGAAACCCTTGATCGACCACCCCCTTCGAGCAGCAGGGATAACAGCCCGGGAAGGGGCGCCTGGCCCGCGAAAGAAACCGGATGTATCGCAATTCCACAAGCCGCCGGCAAAGCCGCCGGATTCCCCTGAAGATCGCCGGCATCTACGCGGTCATCGGCACCGCCTGGATTCTCCTCTCCGACCGGGCGCTCTCGGCCCTGGTCGCGGACCCTTCGCTTACGGCCCGCCTGCAAACCTACAAGGGCTGGTTTTACGTTCTCGCCACCTCCGCCCTCCTTTATCTGCTGGTCCGCCGCCATACCCGGGCCCTCGGCACCCAGTTCGAGGAAATCCGCACCATCTTCGACTCCTTGAACGCCATTGTCTATGTCGCCGACCTGGAGACCTACGAACTCCTGCACCTCAATCGCCTCGGCGAAGAGCTGTCGGGAACCCGCGACTGGCGCGGCAAGCGCTGTTTCGAAGTGCTGCAAGCGGACCAGCGGGGGCCCTGCGGCTTTTGCAGCAACAGTCGCCTGGAACTCGGTGGCCAGGCTCGCGCCCCCTACTCCTGGGTTTTCCGCAATACCCGCAACCAGCGCTGGTACCAGTGCATCGACAAAGCCATCCCCTGGTCCGACGGCCGGCTGGTCCGCCTGGAAATCGCCATCGACATTACCGAAAGTCGGGAACTCGAAGAGCTCAAGGACCAGATGCTGTCGGCAGTCAGCCACGAAATGCGCACCCCCATGACCGCCATCCTTGGCTTCACCGAGTTCATGCTCGAAGAGGAAGGTTCCGCCGAAGAGCGGCGCGGCTATCTCGAAGCCATGCATCGGGAAGGACAACGCCTGAACCGCCTGATCGACAACTTTCTGCGCCTCGGCCGCCTCAAGTCGCAGCGGGAGAGCCTCCACCGCGAACGCCTGCATCCCCAAGAACTCCTCGCCCCCTTGGCGAAAAAGTACGCCCAGGCCTCCCCCCGGCACCCGTTGCGCTTGGAGATCGCGGAGGGGACCGGTCCTTTTTGGGGGGAAGCGGAAGATCTCGCCTTGGTCATCGACAACCTGCTGGCCAACGCCTTGCAGTACTCTCCCGAGGGTGGAGAAATCGTCCTCGGGGCCAAGTCTCGGGGGGATGAAGTCCTGCTTTGGGTCAAGGACCCCGGCATCGGCATCGAAGCAGGAGAACTGGAGAGGATTTTCGTCCCCTTCTTCCGGGTCGACAACAGCGACCAGCGCCGGACCAGTGGCGTCGGTCTGGGACTGCCCCTGGCACGGGAAATCGTCTCGCGCCATCAGGGCCGGATCTGGGCGGAAAGCGCCCCGGCGAGCGGCAGTACCTTCTATGTGGCCCTGCCGGGGGCTGCGGGGACATCGGTCGCGCCGGCTCCGGAAAGTCCGTCCCGGGGCGATTAGCGGTTTCCTTCCGCGCCGAAGCGGGCTACAATTCCCCGCACGTTCCCTCCGCACCCTTAGCCGCCAAACCGGGATTTTCCATGTTCCGCCGCCACCCCACCCTCGCCTTTTATTTCTTGCTTTTGCTCTTCGCCGCCGGGGCCGCGGCGATCTTCATCGCCACCTTCGATCTCGATCACTATCGCCGCCAGTTGGAAGAAACCCTGGCCGCCACCTTGGAGCGCCCCGTCACTTTGGGCCAGGCGCGCCTCTCCTTCGACCAGGGTGCGGCCCTCGATTTCTCCCGCATCGACATCGGCCCCACTGCCGACCGCCCGGGCAGTCTGACCGCCGCCCACCTGCTGGTCAAACCCGATCTCCGCGAGGCGCTGCAAGGGCGATTGACCTTCAACGAAATCGTCCTGAGCGAGCCGCGCCTGACCCTGCCCCCCTTCGGCGGCGCACAGATCGATCCCGCAGCCATCCTCGCCCTGTTCGACCAGCTCCGCATCCACGCCCTGAGCCTCCGTAACGGCGCGCTGTTACAAGAGGAGCCTGATCGCCAGGGTCATCCGCTGCTGCTCCTGTCCGGGGTGGAAGCCGCCCTGAGTGGCGTGAGACCGGGAGGGACGGTGGAACTGGAGAGTTCCGGCAGCCATTGGCAAGGGGATCAATCTGCCCCCTTCGGTTTGCGCGGCAACCTGACATTGGGCGCCGATCCGCGCCGCTGGGAGGATGCCCGGGTAGACCTCGCCCTGACCCTGGAACATCTGCCGCCGCAACCGCTGCTGGAGCGTTTTCTCCCCGCCGATGGGAGCCTGAGCACCAGCGGCGCCTTCTCCCTCAACGGCACCGTCCGCGGGATGCTCGATTCGGGTCTCGATCTGCGCCTGGAGCTCAGCGGCGAGGAACTGCGCCTGCACCTGCCGCAACTCTATGAAACACCCCTGCCCGTAAAACGGCTGCATCTCGCCGG
Organism: Desulfuromonas acetexigens; assembly: GCF_900111775.1. Taxonomy (NCBI): domain Bacteria; kingdom Pseudomonadati; phylum Thermodesulfobacteriota; class Desulfuromonadia; order Desulfuromonadales; family Trichloromonadaceae; genus Trichloromonas; species Trichloromonas acetexigens. The sequence goes on from NZ_FOJJ01000040.1 coordinate 161,061, forward strand.
GATCCTCGGCTACGCCAAAGAGAGCTGGTCCTTCAAAACCTTCACCCTGCGCATCGATGATCTTGAAGTCAACGGTTCACTGGGGCTGAGCGTCCGCGACGGGGAATCCCGGCTGGCCGCCTCGCTGAAAAGCTCGCCCTTGCCGCTGCTGGGCCTGCGCGACCTGCGACCGCTGCGCGAAGCCTGGCCTGCCGTGGAACGGTTGACCGGCGGTTCGCTGCAGATCCTGAGTCTCGAGATCGACGGCCCGATGCCCGGCCCGGGGCGGATGCCCGCCTTTCTTGATGCCCTCAAGGCGCGCCTGCGCCTGAAGGATCTCGGCGCGCGCCTGGACTGGCCCGGCGAACTGAGCGACCTCGCCGCCGAGCTCTCCTGGCAGGAGGGGCAACTGCAGGTGGAAACCGGCACGGCGCGACTGAAGGAAGAACCCTTGAATTTCTCCGGAATGGTGGAGAAACCCTGGGAAGAGAACTTCCCGCTGCATCTGGAAGCGAAGACCCTGCTTTCGGCCACGGAACTGCTGGCGAAACTCAGCCCCCGGCCGGTTCCCGGCTTGACCCTGTTCGGCCCGGTCCCCTTGCGCCTCAACCTCGCGGGCGTTCCGGAGCAGCTGCAAATCGAGCTGGCCGCCGATCTGACCCGGGTCGGCGCCGCCTATCGCGGCCAGGTCGAAAAACCGATGGGACAACCGGCCACCCTTTCGCTGCAAGGGGAAATCACCCCCGAGAGCCTGCAGGTCAAGGCCGGGCAACTGCACATGCCCCCCCTTGACCTGCATCTGAGCGGCAGTCTCGCCCGCCAGGGGCAGCGCCCCTTTAACCTGGAAATGGAACTCGCCCCTCTCGACCTGGAGCAATGCCGTTCCCAGGTGCCGTTTTTGGAAAAGCTCCGGGCCGAGGGTCGAATCGACCTGCGCTACAGCCTGTCCGGCCGCGACGGCAAACTCGAAAAACACCAGGGAGTGGCCGGCCTGCAGCGGGTCGGAGTCCATTTGACCCCGGTCATCGCCGACCTCCGGGAGGCCAACGGCGAGATTCTGCTCTATCCCAACCGCGCCGAAACGCACAATCTGAACCTCAAGCTGGGCGGCTCCCCCCTCGTTGTCGATGCGAAAGTCGCCGACTTCCGCCAGCCGGCGGTGGAGATCGAGGTCAAGGGGGATTCGATAAGGGCCGACGACATCATCTTTCCCAACGACCACGCCTTCCTGCGGCGCCTCAACGGCCACCTGCGTATCGATGGCAAGGGCATCCTCTTCGATCCGGTGCGGGTACGCCTCGACGGCGGCACCGAGGCGACGGTGCGGGGGACAGTCACTTTCGCCGACCCGGAGGTACGGCTCGATATCGACGCCCCCTACGGCAACATTGACGAGGTCATCGCCCTCTGGCAGCGCCCGGAAGGGGCTCCACCCGAGCCCCCCACCGAGGAGCACGGGAAAACCCGGCTGCTGATCACCGCCGCCGCCCATCGCGGACAGCTGGGCAATCTGCACTTTCAAGAGGCGCGCGGCGAGATCAGCCTGCGCGACGGCATGCTGGCCATCTTCCCCTTGAGTTTCCGCTCCGGTGAGGGACGGTGCGAGGGGCATGTCGCCGTCGATTCCTCGCTGGGCTCGCCTCCTTTGCTCAAGATTTCAGGGCATCTGGACAACTTCGACGCCTCGGCCATCTACCACGAGATGCTGCGCCGCAAGGGGCTGGTCAGCGGCGTACTGCAAGGGGATTTCTATCTGGAAGGACGGGCGGGAAAGAGTTTTCTGGAGACTTCCACCGGGGGGGTAGCGTTCACCGTCAAGGAGGGAGTGCTGCGCAAATTCCAGATCCTCGCCAAGGTCTTCTCCCTTTTCAACGTTTCACAGATTCTTTCCCTGAACCTGCCCGACATGGATACCGAAGGAATGCCCTTCAGCCTGGTGCGCGCCAGTGTCAAGCTGGACCAGGGCATTCTCGCCACCGAAGACCTTTTCATCGACAGCACCTCGATGAATCTCTCCCTGGTCGGCAGCCTCAATCTGCATACGGAGACCCTCGACATGGTCCTAGGGGTCAAGCCACTGCGCCTGGTCGACCAGATCGTCACCAACATCCCCCTCGCCGGCTGGCTTCTCGCCGGGGAGGAAAAGGCGCTGATCACCGCCCATTTCGCCATCACCGGCAAAACCGACGCACCGCAGGTGATGGTCGTACCCGTCACCTCCGTTTCGGAAAAGGTGCTCGGCATCTTCAAGCGGGTCTTCGGCCTCCCCGGCAAAGTCGTCTCCGATGTCGGCGAACTCTTCAAATCCTCCCCCAGCCCCCCGCCCGAGCCACAAAGAGATTGACCGGCTGGAGGCAAGATCTTAAGATTGCCCGGCGAAGCGCCACCGACATATCCTATTCTTCCGACCAGGAGCATCCTATGCGCCGTCTTTTGCTCATCCTCATTCTCATCCTCCTTTCCACAACGGCCTGGGCCCAACTCGATGGCGAAAATTTGTTGCAGATCCGCCCCCCGGACTATCAGATCAGCCTCCAGGAACGGCAGGGGCAGCAGATCGTCACCGAAATGATCCCGGCCAAGGAAACCGCGGACAATTGGAGCGAACAGGTCGCGACCCGGATCTTTCTGGAAACCGACGTGACTCCGGCCCAGTATCAGGAGTTCAGCGCCCAGGAATGGCGCATCACCTGCCCCGATGCCCGCCTGCTTCCGGGAACCGAAGGCAAGGACAACGGCTACCCCTTCTCCCTGTGGATTCAGGTCTGTCCTCGCGACACCCGTACCGGCGGACCGGAATACGCCTGGTTCAAGGCGATCCGCGGCCAGGACAACCTCTACGTCGTGCGTAAGACTTTCCGTTTCGAACCAAGCGAAGAGCAGGTCAAGACCTGGGTCCATTACCTGCGCTCGATCCGGGTCTGCGATCCGCGCCGCGCCGACGCCCCCTGCCCTCCGGCCGGCAGCAAGGAGAACAAAGCTGCCGCCGCTCCGGCCAAACCCTAGGCGCGGGGCGAGAGGGGGATGGGGGACGATACCGGGGACGCAGTCCGGCCGGGCACAAGCGCCGCCGCAGGTGGGGGCGTCCGCCGGTTTTTCGGCCAGGCCGTTCTGCTCGGCCTTCTGGCGGCGACCTCCTGCTGCAACTATCTGCTCTTCCATTCCCTGGCCGAACTTTACGCCATCGTCATCGCCTGCGGGATTTTCATTATCGCCTGGACCGCTCGGGCCCATTACCACAACGACTACCTCCTCTTCATCGGCATCGCCTATCTCTTCGTCGCTGCCTTCGACACCCTGCACATGCTCGGCTACCACGGCATGGCGGTCTTCACCGACATTCCGGGCTACAACCTCGGTCCTCAACTCTGGCTGGCGGGGCGGTTCCTCGAAGCCGGCACCCTGCTGCTGGCGCCGCGCTTCATCCGCCGCCCACTCCCCTTAAGACCGGTCTTCGCCGGCTACGGGCTGATATCGGCCCTGGCCCTCTGGTCGATCTTCGGCGCTCGCAACTTTCCCCTCTGCTTCACCCCGGAAACGGGACTGACCCTGTTCAAAGTCATCGCCGAATACGCCATCGTCGCCCTGCTGCTGGCCGCCCTGATCCATCTGGTCTCGCGCCGAGCCACCCTCGACCGCCGCATTTACCGTCTGCTCTTCGCGTCGATCCTGCTGACCATGGCCTCGGAACTCTGCTTCACCCTCTACATCAGCCACTACGGCCCCGCCAACCTGCTCGGCCATCTGCTCAAAATCGTCAGCTTCACCCTGATCTATTTCGCCATCATCGACACCGCCCTGCGCCGCCCCTTTGCCCTGCTCTTCCGCGACCTCAAGGAAGGTCGCGACAGCCTGCTGGCGGCGCAGCGGGCGGCGAAACTGGGGAGTTGGTCCTGGCGACCGGCAACGCAAGAGATGCGCTGGTCGGAAGAGACCTATCGCCTTTTGGGTCTGTCCGGGGAAATCTCCCCCCCCGGATTCGACCGGCTCATCGCCGCCCTCGATCCCTGCGACCGGGAAAATGCCCGCCAGGCGCTGGAAGCGGCGCGGCACGGCGGCTCCCTGCGTATGGAAGTCCGTCGGGATGATTCCGGGGAAGCCCCCGTCCATCTGCGCATCGAAGGGGACTGGGAGCTGGACGGCGACGGCGCTCCCCTGCTGGCGGGGATCGTTCAGGACATCAGCGAGGCAGTGGCGGCGGAAGAACTGCGGCGGGAGATCGACGGCATTACCCGCCACGACCTGCGCACCCCCCTCACCCCGATCATCGGCATCGCCGAAGTGCTGGCCCTGACCGGCAAGAATCTCACCGACGAACAGCGTGGGATGCTCGAAGACATCCGCCTGTCGGGCGTGCGTATGCTCGACCTGATCAACCGCTCGCTGACGTTGTACAAGATCGAACGGGGCACCTACCAGTTGCAGCCCGAGGCCTTCGATCTGCTCGACACCCTGCGGGAAGTGCTGCGAGAGACGGCCGAGCGGTCAGCGACGGCAGGCGTGACCTGCCGCCTGGAACCGGCGAAGGAGGCCGGAACGCAGTGGATTATCGGAGAGAGGCTGCTCTGCCACACCCTCTTCGCCAATCTCATCGGCAATGCCGTCGAGGCCTCTCCCCCGGGCGAAACGGTCATCATTACCGTGGCCGAGTCCGCCGAAATCTGGCGGGTATCCATCGACAACAGCGGCGAGGTTCCCGAGTCCTTCCGCCCCCGCTTTTTCGAAAAGTACGCCACCTCCGGCAAAAAGGGGGGCACCGGTCTCGGCACCTACTCGGCGATGATGGCCGCTCGCGCCCACGGCGGCACCATCCTTCTCCATTGCGGCGCGGGACGCACGACGCTGACGGTGGAACTGCCGAAGTCGCCCCCCGAACTCCTTAACGGGGAAAACGAAATTCCCTGACCAACCTCCCCTCTCGATCCGCGAACGATTCTCCTCTCCACACAAAAACCGACGGCGGAAACCGGTACGTTTGCCCTTAGGGTCTCCGGCAAATACGTCCCGATCTTCAGCCGTCGGTTTTCAATCGACTTCCTTTTTATGACCTACTTGAAAAAGACCAACCCGCCCGCTCCGTCACCAAGGTAAATGCGGCCATTGCTGATGGCCACATCGGAACATTCGGCGGCGGTGTCGACGCGCTCGACCAGCAGCGGTTGCGCCGGATCGGTAAAGTCAACCTTGACCAGACCGGCCGCGCCGAAGGCGATGTAGAGATTGAGGCGGCCGTCCTGCACCGTATATTTCATCCGGGTCGCGGCGCCGTCCACGTCTTCGTTGCCGGGAACTTCCTGCAATTTGAAGCGCCCGAGGGCAATCGGTCGGTAATCGTAACTGACCGTGCCCCGGGTGGTTTTCTTGAAGAGGACGGTGGGATCGACGCCTTCGGGCACATCGGCGATCAGGTCGCTCAAGGCATAGCAGACTACGCCGAAGCTGTCGTAGGCGAAGTAGGCCTTGTCGCCGATGACCTCGACGTCGCTCGCCTTGCCGTCGGCGCTGCCGACGTCGCCGTCCTCGTACTTGATCGGCTGGAAGACCTTGATGGTGCGCATGGCGTGAACGTCGGTGACATCGGCCACGCCGACGCCGTAGGGGCCGGAGGCGATGACGGCGTAACGCCGTCCGCTGGCCGGGTCGATCCACAATTCGACGCCGTGGGCGGTGCCGAAGAGGGGTTTTTCTTTGACCGTGCCGAGATTGGCGACGAAGAAACCGCTGCCCGCTACCGTCGGATCCTTGCTCACATCATAGACGGTGAGGCCGTTGCTGCCGTCGGCGACAAAGGCCAGATTGCCGGCGAATTCCACGTCATAGGCGTGGTCCTGGAAGTTGAGCTCGTCGACGTTGGCGACTTCATTGTTGTGTTCGTAAATGTCCTGCAATGAGAGCTTGAGCAGCAGCGGCGCGCCAACGGCTCCCTGCCCCGCCTCGATCTCCGCCACCCGCACCCGGCGCAGTCCGTTGCGGGCGCAAAGGGACCAGGCATTCTCGCCGCTCGGATCAATAACACTGCGCACCGTGTGCGACGGCGGGTAGATCGTTTCCCCGGCGACGGTCACCGGATACTCGTCCTGCACGGTGTTGCCGACCAGATGCACGGCGTCGGTGGGATAGCCCGCCTCGTCGGTGATTTTCCAGGCGCTGACCCCGTGCGGGCCGTCGGAAACGTAGAGATAATCGGCGCTCGCCGCGACCCCCGAGGTATGACCGATGGAGATCGTTTCGCTCGGGCTGCCGTCGGGCGCGGCACCGATTTCATCCGTCGGCGGAAAGTAGCCGGTGATGGCGTAGCGCGCCGACATACTCGCTGCTTGCAGGTTGTAGAGGTCGACAAAAACGAAACCGCCCGCGCCGGAACATTCGAGGACATCGACCGTGCCGGCGGCATCCAGGGTAATGTTGTCCATCAGCGCTAAGGTATTGCCGTGACCGTTGAGCTCGCTGGTCGCCAGCAAGCAGGGCTTCTGGAAGAAGGCCGTCGGCAGCGATTCGTTGTCGAGCGGGTCATAGGGGGACATATCGAAGGAGGTGATGTTTTCGTGATCCGGCACATGGTCGCCGGCGATGCCGTTGTCGTCGTTGTTGTAGGGCGCCCCGGCGCCGCGCCAGGATTCGGGATGGGCGGCCCCTTCGAGAAGCACCAGCCCGGCGAAATGGTCGGTCAGATAAACCGTGTTCCCCTGCACGCGCACCGCGCGCACTCCCGATTCCTTGAGCTTGCCCGCCCCTTCGTAGGGGAGCAGCGAGGCCGGCTGCGAACCGGTCTCATCGGGGCCATTGGGCGGCACCGCCGGAAAGAAGCCGAGGTAATTGCCTTGTAGCTTATTTGCCGGAGTCGCGCTGTCGAAACCGGTAACATCTACAGCCGCCACCCCGCCCAGGGAATAGGCGACATAGGCGATGGTCCGCTGATTCTGCACGGCGACGTCGACGTCGAGGGCCTGGTAATACCAGCGGGCTTCCCGCTCCAGGTCGGCCCAGGGATGCAGCATCTCGGTATTCTTGGTCTTGCCCTTGCTGGAGTTGCGGATCTCGTAGTTGACCTGACGGTAGTCGGGCATGCCGGTCGCCGCGTCGAGATAAGGTTCGCCCGTCGCCGGATCTTTGGCCACGGCGTCACGGACGATCATCCCGCCGAAATAGTCTTCGCCGCGCTGGTCGTCGAGATAGTAGTTGTAGCGGCCGACCATCTCCAGGGTTTCGGGATCGAAAATCCCCAGACCGAGCACATCGAGCGGCACAAAGAGGCGATTGCCGTAGATTCGGATGGCCTGGGCGCCCCCCCAAGGACGCTCGCCGGCATACTGCACAGTGGCCTTTTCCCGCTCGATGAGCAGGGTGCCGTCGGCCTCCCGCGCATTGCTGAAGAGATGGCTCAGCGCGGTCTTGTGGATGCCGTAATCGGCGTCGGCGAGATAGAGAGAGGTGCCGTCGGTGGCCAGGGCAACAATCGGCGCCTTGACGCTTTCGATAAGGTTGGAGTTCGGTCGGGTCGACGCCGTCGGCAACCGGCGCGACCAGGTCGCTCAGGGAGTAGCAGAGGACGCCGAAGCTGTCGTAGGTGAAATAGGCCTTGTCGCCGATCACCTCGACGTCGATCGCCTGGCCGTCAGCCGAGCCGAGTTCGTCGTTTTCGTATTTGATCGGTTCGAAGACCTTGACGATGCGCATGGCGTTGACGTCGGTGACGTCGACCACGCCGACGCCGTTGGGGCCGGAGGCGATGACCGCGTAGCGCCTACCGCTGACGGCATCGTTCCACAGCTCGACGCCCGAGGCGGTGCCGAGCAGCGGGCTGCCCTGGTTGTAGCCGATGTTGCCGACGAAGAAGCCGCTGGCGGCGCGGGTCGGATCTTTGCTCACATCATAGACGGTGAGGCCGTTGGAGCCGTCGGCGACGAAGGCGAGATTACCAACGAATTCCACGTCGTAGGCGGAATCCTGATAGTTGAAGGATTTGACCACGCCCCAGTCGGCGTTGTGCTCGAAGCTGTCCTCCATGTGCAGCTTGACCAGCAGCGGCGCGCCGACCTGGCCGAGACCGGCCTCGACGCCGGAAATCGGTACCCGGCGCATGCCGTTGCCGACGCACAGCGCCCAGGTGAACTGGCCGGAGGGATCGATGATGTTGCGCACCGTATGGGAGGCGGGATAGATCAACTCGCCGTTGACCAATTCGGGATACTCGTCTTGCAGGGTGTTGGCGACCAGATGCACGGCGTCGGTGGGATAGCCGGCGGCGTCGGTGATCTTCCAGGCGCTGACGCCGTGGGGGCCGTCGGAGACGTAGATGTGATCCGCCGTGGCGCTGATGCCGTCGGTGTGGCCGAGAGCGATGGTCTGGGTGGCGCTGCCGTCGGCGGCGGCGCCGATTTCGTCGGTGGTGGGGAAATAGACACTGATGGCGAAACGGTCGCTCATCAGCGGCGCGCTCAGGTTGGTGACGTCGACCATGACAAAGCCGCCGGCGCCGGAACATTCCAGCACGTCGATCTGGCCGGCACTGGTGACGTCGGGGACATCCATCAAGGTCAGGGTGTAGCCGTGGCCGTTGAGCTCGCGGGTCGCCAGCTCGCAGGGCGCCTGATAGTAGGCCCAGGGGAGGGACTCGTTATCGAGCGGATCCCAGGGGCTCATGTCGTAGGAGGTGATGTCCTCGTAAGCGGGGACGTTGTTGTTGGGAATGCCGTCGGTGTCGTTGTTGTAGGGGAGCGCCGGACCGTGCCAGTTCTCCGGGGTGGCGGCAGTGTTCAGGATCACCAGGCCGGCGAAGTGGTCGGTGAGATAGACGCGGTCGCCGACCACTTCCACGCCGGTGACGCCGGCTTCCTTGAGCATCCCGGCGCCTTCGTAGGGAAGCAGGCTGGAAGGATCGGAGAGGGTTTCATAAGGACCATTGGACGGCACCGCCGGGAAGAAGCCGAGATAGGCGGCATTGAAGAAATTGTCGGCGGTCGCCCCTTCGAAACCGGTGATGTCCACCGCCAGCACGCCGCCCAGGGCGTAGGCGATGTAGGCGATGGTACGCCCGCCCTGCTGGGCGATGTCGACGCCGATGGCTTCGTAATACCACTTGCCGTTGCGCTCCATGTCGGCCCAGGGGGTCGGTTCGCCGGTGCCGGTCCCTTTCATGACCACGGTGATCTCATAGTTGACCTGGCGATAGTCGGGCATGCCGGTGAAATCGTCGACAAAGAGATCGCCGGTCGCATCGGCGGCGACGGCCTGGGTGACGGCCATGGCGCCGAAATAATCCTCGCTGCGAGCTTCATCGGTGTAGAGATTGTAGCGGCCGACCTGAGCCAGGGTCGCCGGATCGAAGATCCCCATCCCCTGGGCGCCGAGCCCGGCGAAGAGCTTGCCGCCGTAAAGCATGAGATCGACGGGGCCGCCCCAGCCGTGCTCGCCGGCATACTGCACGGTGCAGACCTCGCGGTCGATCTTGAGGGTGCCGTCGGCTTCGCGCACATCGCCGAAAACGTTGGCGAGCGCGGTCTTGTGGATCCCGTATTCGTGGTTGGCGATGTAGAGGTCGACGCCGTCGCTGACCAGGGAGGCGATGGGGGAGGCGGTGCTGGCGAAGGTATTGCCGTAGAGGATGGAGCCGCCGGTTTCGGTGAAGGTCACGTTTTCCATGAGGAAGTTGACCGGCAGCACATTGACGATGCTCATCGCCGCCGGATCGGCGAGATTGACCACGGTGATCCCCGCCTCGCCGGTGGCGACCAGGGCATAAAGGCCGCCGCCATAGGCGATAACTTCGATGTCGTTGGCGAAAGCCGGCAGGGTCAGCTCATAAAAGACCCCCTTGGTCGTCCCGACCGGCGTGGCGCGCAGGGCGGTGCCCAGATTGAACAGGCACCACTCGGAGCCGGCATACTGAAAGCGGGCGACGGCGGTGGAAGAGCCGCCGATCTGCACGTTGGCGGCGGGATACTGCACCATGTCGGCCGGCTGGACGGCTACGGTCACGGTTTTGCTCACGGCCGCGGTGCCGTCGCCGACGGTGAGCTGAAAGACCAGTTCGGCCTCGGCCGCGACTTGAAGAGCGCTCACATCGGCGCTGGCGCTCGTCGCGCTCAGGGCGGTCAGAGGTACTTTCGGCCCGGAAAGTTGCGACCAGTCGAAGAGGCTTGGCGCCCCTTCGACAACGGCGCTCAAGGTAATAGTGGATGCTGCGGCTTCGACGAAAGTATCGGGCGTGGCGGTGAGGGAACTGATCGCCAGGGTTTCGGCCACCGGCGCCAGGGCGAAGTTGGTGGTCGTGGTGCCGCCGGCAACGACCGCCGCTGTTTGCGTGGCGGCGACGAAATCGGCCGCCGAGGCGGTCAAGGCATAGCTGCCGGCGGCGACGGTCAGGGTATATTTGCCATCGCTGCCGGTGACGGCGCTATAGCCGCCATGATCGGCGGCGACTGTGGCGCCCGCCAGGGCAGCGCCGGTGGCGGCGTTGCTCACCGTGCCGCTCAGCACCCCGGTGGTGACGACCGCCGTCGACAGGGCGAAATTCTGCACCGTGGTCGTCCCCACCTTAATGGTGACGGAAAAGCTCTGACTGGCGTAGCCGTTGGCGGCGGCGGTCACGGTGTAGCCTCCGGCCAGCGGCGTCAGGGTGTACGACCCCTTGCTGTTGGTCACGGCACTGTAGGTTCCGGCGCTGCCGACCACGGTGATGGTCGCGCCGACGATGGCGGTGCGGGTGCCGGCGATGGTGACCTTACCGGTCAGGGTTCCCGCATCCGTCGGTACGGGTGCCGGCTTGGCGGCGAAGGCCGAAGTCGCCAAGAAGCCGAGACAGCAGAGGAGGATCAACAATCGCAGGAAAAACATCTTTCTCATTTCTTCACTCCTTTCATTAGTTAAAACCAACCAAACACAGCGGATGGTTGTACACTTTTAATAAGCTCTTGAAAAGTTTTTTTCGGAATCGAGCGACAGTAGGAATTTAGGATTGATTTTCCCTTTCAAAAACTACGGCTTTCGTAGGAGTTTGACCCGGGTCCTCATACCAAAGTCGTAGGAAAACGATCGCCCGCGCGGAATCCGCGCGGGCGACACATGACAAGACAGGCAAGAAATAACTCAGGGTCGACGCTTATCGCCTCAGTCCAACCCTTTCGCGGCAAACCCGGAAGCCGTTAAACATGGCGCGCGATCCAGAGCGCGGCTTCCAGACGGCTGGAAACGTGAATTTTGCGGAAGATGTTGTAGACATGGGTTTTCACCGTGCGGGTACTGATACACATACGACTGCCGATCTGGTCGTTGGAGGCCCCGTTGGCGAGCAGTCCAAGCACCTCCCGTTCGCGTCGGGTCAACTGCGGCATCTCCACCGACAGGACCGGGGGGGACGGAACCATCCGGCTGAGCAGATATTCGCTCAGAATCCGACGGGGCACCCAAAACTCGCCGGCAAAGAGGAGGGAAATCCCCTTGAGCAGGGTATCCGCCGAATCATCCGCGAAAAAGAGTCCTCGTACGCCGGCGGCCAGTGCCTCCTTCGCAATGTCCAGATTTCGATCAAGATTGAACAAAGCGAAAAACGCCCCGGAAGAACCGAACAAGGGCCCCTGACGCAATCGGCAAAGGAGGCTTTCACGATCCGCGCCGAGGCAGTCGAGCAGCAGCAAGGTTCCCGGGAGAGGATCTCCATGGATGCCGGGGGCCAATAAGCACTCGGCCCCCAGTCGAGAACGGATGAACTCGGCCAGAACCTCGTTGTGCAAACGTCGCATTCCGACAATACGGACGGTTTTCCCGGTGAGATTCATAGACAGCCCCCTCGCGCGCGTCCAACCGGCACCTTCCGCAGGTTGGTACTTTCTAAAACAGGCAATTCCGATGCCAAGTTTTTTCTAATAATTCAACCTGCAGGAATCACGAGTGTTTCTCTAAGGAACCCAGATCGGCCTCTGCCAACCCCTAAATAAACATCGCAACCCAGGCTGCGCAAACTTATTAAAAAACTCTCTTCAAGCCCAGAAGCTGGGCACCGGATCAGGCGCAACCCAGGCTGCTCAAGCAACCCAGGCTGCGCCGTTTTTCGCAAAGAGAAAAGACTTACCCGATCAGCCTGCCGAAGAGGATCGCCCCCCGCCCAATAGCAGTTTGGCTAGAGGATCGAGAAGCCAGCCCTGAGTAAATCGCGCCACTGCCGGACCGGAGAGGACGACGCTCAGACCGAACGCGACCAGGAACCAGAGAGCGACGCCGAGCGCCTGCGGCAACTTCCCGGCGAAAACGAACAGGCCGAGCAGCGAAAAGAGCTTCACCACAAATCCGTGCCAGGCGTAGACATGCAGGGAGTTTGCCCCCCGTTCCGACATCCAGGTTTGCTCCTGGGGGATGAGCAGCAAGACCGCTCCCGCCGTGGCCAGGGAGAGTGCATAGACGCCGAGTCGGGCGAAAGCGCCGAAGGTTTCGGCCCCGAGGGTGGCGTAAGAAACGCTGCCGAAGAGCCAGCGCGCCGAAAAATCGTCGGCGATGAGGAAGAAAAGAAAATTGGTGGCGACAACGGCGATAGGCAGGAAGCGGGGCAGGCGCTGCCGCCAGGCCGAAACATCGAAACCGGAAACGACCATCTGCTGGCCGACGAGGAAAAAGGGGAAGAAAAACAAGGTGCGCGACAGGCCGAGAAAGTAGCCGATCTGGTCGGAATAGCCTGCCGCCAAGGCCAGGGCGAAAGCGATGGGCAGGGGATATTTCAGCTTCATGAAAAAGGGGGCGAGCAACCGCCAGCAGAAGAGGCTGAAGAGGAACCAGAGCAGCCAGTAAGGTTGCAAGCCGGCGCTGTAATGGCTGATGCGACCGGTGGTCAGCAGATTGAAGAGTTCATAGAGCAGGGTAAAGGCGAGGAACGGGACGAGCAGCGACTGGATGATTTTCGCCGACTGATCCCCCGAAGGATTCGGCTTGGTCAGCAGACCGCAAAGCAGGACAAAGACCGGCATGTCAAAGGAGTAGATGCTCAGGTACAGCGCCCGGACCAGCCCCCCCTGCCCCGCCAACGGTTCGAGCAGATGCCCAAAGACCACCAGAAAAATCATCAGAAATTTGGTGTTGTCGTACAAATAATTGCGTTCCATGTCGCCTCCCCGGTCGTGATTTGAATTGGCTTATTATCTACTTTCCGCGTTGAAATAAGCAAGCCGGCTAAAGTCCCCGCCAGGGGAATTCGGGACAATCGACAACAATTAAGTGATTGCAAGACGCGACCGTACGCAGTAACAACTGTGGATCAAACGGGTTAAAGTCCCGTCCGGGGAGTTGTCCGTTCACCCCGGTAGTTCAAGGGAGCGGCGTCTGAGTAATCAGGGGTCGTAAGTTCCCA